>NZ_JBEOXE010000036.1:0-82836 GCF_040296485.1 Streptomyces sp. NPDC002138
GGCTTTGGGTTTGGGGTGCGCTCCGGTGCGCAGCGCGCACCGGGCCACCCCTGTCACATCCGACCTAGCAGCCCAGCAGACGGCTGCCGAGGTAGCTCTGGATCTGGTCCAGGGAGACGCGCTCCTGCTTCATGGTGTCGCGCTCGCGCACGGTCACCGCGTTGTCGTCCAGGGTGTCGAAGTCGACCGTCACGCAGAACGGCGTGCCGATCTCGTCCTGGCGGCGGTAGCGGCGGCCGATGGCGCCCGCGTCATCGAACTCGATGTTCCAGTTCTTGCGCAGGTCGGCGGCGAGGCCCTTGGCCTTCGGCGACAGCTGCGCGTTGCGGGACAGCGGCAGGACGGCGACCTTGACCGGAGCCAGGCGCGGGTCGAGGCGCATCACGGTGCGCTTCTCCATGACGCCCTTGGCGTTGGGGGCCTCGTCCTCGTTGTACGCGTCGAGCATGAAGGCGAGCATGGCGCGGTTGACACCGGCCGCCGGCTCGATGACGTACGGGGTGTACTTCTCCTTGGACTCCTGGTCGAAGAACATGAGTTCCTGGCCGGAGGCGGCGGAGTGCGCCTTGAGGTCGAAGTCGGTGCGGTTGGCCACGCCCTCGAGCTCGGAGAACTCGTTACCACCGAAGTTGAAGCGGTACTCGATGTCGGCGGTGCGCTTCGAGTAGTGGGACAGCTTGTCCTTCGGGTGGTCGTACCAGCGGATGTTCTCCTCGCGGAGACCCAGGTCGCGGTACCAGTTCCACCGCTCCTGCATCCAGTACTCCTGCCACTGCTCGTCCTCGCCCGGCTTGACGAAGAACTCCATCTCCATCTGCTCGAACTCGCGCGTGCGGAAGATGAAGTTGCCCGGCGTGATCTCGTTGCGGAAGGACTTGCCCATCTGGGCGATACCGAACGGGGGCTTCTTGCGCGAAGTCGTCAGCACCTGGGCGAAGTTGGTGAAGATGCCCTGGGCGGTCTCGGGGCGCAGGTACGCGACGGAGCCGGCGTCCTGGGTCGGGCCGAGGTGCGTCTGCAGCATGCCGGAGAACTGCTTGGGCTCGGTGAACTGGCCCTTGTTGCCGCAGTTCGGGCAGTTGATGTCGGCCAGGCCGTTCGCGGGGAGGCGGTTGTGCTTGGCCTCGTACGCCTCTTCCAGGTGGTCGGCGCGGTAACGCTTGTGGCAGGAGGTGCACTCGGTCAGCGGGTCCGAGAAGGTCGCGACGTGGCCCGAGGCCTCCCAGACCTCGCGGGCCAGGATCACGGAGGAGTCGAGACCCACCACGTCCTCACGGCCGGTGACCATCGAACGCCACCACTGGCGCTTGATGTTCTCCTTCAGCTCGACACCCAGCGGACCGTAGTCCCAGGCAGCCCTGGAGCCGCCGTAGATCTCACTGCACGGGTAGACGAAGCCACGGCGCTTGCTCAGGCTGACGATGGTCTCGATCTTGTCGGCGGCCACGGTGCTCTCTTCATTACGAGGACGAACGGCGAAGCCTTTAGGTTACCGGCGCCCGTACCCCCTCCTTCAAATCGGATCCCCTTAGAGCGGCTCCCGGGGCACCCTCACCAGGCTTGTTGACAATCGTTTCCATTTTTGATGAAAATGGATGTCATGAACGTACGTCGCCTCATACCCACCGCCGCCCTTGCCACGGCCGTCGCCCTCGGCGCCACGGCCCTGACCGCCTGCTCCGGCGCCTCCGCCGCGGGCACCGGCAAGGACGGCAAGCTCGACGTCATGGCGTCGTTCTACCCGATGCAGTTCCTCGCCGAGCAGATCGGCAAGGACCACGTGAAGGTCACCTCCCTGACCAAGCCGGGCGTCGAACCGCACGACCTGGAGATCACCCCGCGGCAGACGGCCGCGCTCGGCGAGGCCGACCTGGTCCTCTACCTCAAGAGCCTGCAGCCCGCCGTCGACAAGGCCGTCGCACAGACCCCCGCCAAGAACGTCGTCGACGCCGCCACCTTCACCAAGCTCGAAGTCCACGGCGCCTCCGGCCACGACCACGCCGAGGGCGAAGCGGACCACGGCCACAGCCACGGCGAGTCCGGTGAGGACCCGCACGTCTGGCTCGACCCGGTCAAGTACGCCGAGATCGCCAAGGGCGTCGGCGCCGCCCTGGAGAAGGCCGACCCCGACCACGCCGCGGACTACAAGAAGAACGCCGACGACCTCGTCGCCAAGCTGACCGCGTTGGACACCGAGTTCAAGGACGGCCTGAAGAACACGGCCTCCAAGACCTTCATCACCACCCACTCCGCCTTCGGCTACCTCTCCGCGCGCTACGGCCTCGACCAGGAGGGCATCTCCGGCATCGACCCCGAGTCCGAGCCGACCCCCGCCCGGATGAAGGAACTGCAGGACGTCGCGAAGAAGGACAATGTGACGACCGTGTTCTTCGAGGCGCTGGCCAGCGACAAGACGGCCAAGACCCTCGCCCGCGACACGGGCCTGAAGACCGATGTCCTCGACCCCCTCGAGGGAATCACCGACACGTCCCAGGGCGCTGACTACTTCGCGATCATGCGGTCCAACCTCAAGAACCTGCAGAAGGCGCTCGGCAACAAGTAATGGCAGCAGTAGCAGCAACGGAGGCGCGAGCCATGGAGTCCACGGCAGCCGCGACAGCGGTGGAGCAGCCCGTCATATCCCTGCGCGGGGCCACGGCCACGCTCGGCTCGCGCCCCGTGCTGCGCGGGGTCGACCTCACCGTCCGGCGCGGTGAGGTCGTCGCCCTGCTCGGCGCCAACGGCTCCGGCAAGTCCACGGCCGTCCGCGCCGTGGTCGGCCAGGTCCCGCTGACCGCGGGCACGCTCTCCCTCTTCGGTACGGACTTCAAGCGCTTCCGGCAGTGGTCGCGCATCGGGTACGTCCCCCAGCGCACCACCGCCGCCAGCGGCGTCCCGGCCACCGTCCGCGAGGTCGTCTCCGCCGGACGCCTGGCCCGCACCCGCTTCGGGTTCCTGCGCGCCGCCGACAAGGCGGCCGTGGAGCGCGCCCTCGCCCTCGTCGACATGGACGGGTACGCCGACGCCTCGGTCAACGCCCTCTCCGGCGGCCAGCACCAGCGCGTCCTCATAGCCCGGGCCCTCGCCGTGGAGCCCGAGCTGCTGATCATGGACGAGCCGATGGCGGGCGTCGACCTCGCCAACCAGGAAGTCCTCGCGAACGCCCTGCGCCTCCAGGTGGAGGCCGGCACCACCGTCCTGCTCGTCCTGCACGAGCTGGGCCCGCTCGAGCCCTTGATCGACCGGGCCGTCGTCCTGCGCGACGGCTGCGTCATGCACGACGGACCGCCCCCCGAGGCTCTGGGCCAGCACGCCCTGCCCGGCCACGACCACGTACACCCCCACGCGGCCCACGACGCCGAACCGATCCGGACGGGACTGCTGAGCTGATGGAGATCCTCGACTACGCCTTCATGCAGCGGGCCCTGATCGCGGCCGCTCTCGTCGGCATCACCGCCCCCGCCATCGGCACGTACCTCGTCCAGCGCCGCCAGGCGGTCATGGGAGACGGCCTCGGCCACGTCGCCATGACCGGTGTCGCGCTCGGCTTCCTGCTCCAGAGCAGCCCCGTCTGGATGGCCACGCTGGTCGCCGTCATCGGCGCCGTCGGCATGGAGCTGATCCGCGCGCGCGGCAAGACCAGCGGCGACGTCGCGCTCGCGATGCTCTTCTACGGCGGTCTGGCCGGCGGCGTGCTGATCATCAACATGGCTCCGGGCGGCTCCACCGCCAAGCTTCTGGGCCCGATGTTCGGTTCGATCGCCGCGGTCGCGCCCGAGGACGTCATCGCGATGGCGATCCTGTCCGCCTTCGTCCTGGCCGTCACCATCGGCCTGCGCCGCCAGCTCTTCGCCGTCTGCCAGGACGAGGAGTTCGCCCGGGTCACCGGCCTGCCGGTGCGGTTCCTGAACCTGATGATCGCGATCACCGCGGCCGTCACCGTCACCGTCGCCATGCGCATCGTCGGCCTGCTCCTGGTCAGCGCCATGATGGTGATCCCGGTCGCCGCCGCCCAGCGGCTCACCCGCGGCTTCGCCGCCACCCTGGGCCTGGCCATCGCGATCAGCCTCACGATCTCGCTGACCGGCACCGCCACGACGTACTACATCGACGTCCCCTCGGGCGCGATGATCGTGCTCATGGCCATCGCCGTCTTCCTGGTGCTCTCGCTGGTCTCCACCCCGCTCGCCCGACGGCGCGCACGGGCCGCGCGCACCGCCGAACAGGTCTGCACGCAGGACGACGTGAAGGTCCAGTAGCGCTCCGGACGGGGCGCCCGGGACCGGGGGGCTGGCACAATAGCCGGACGGCCCGATATGAGGAGGACCCGGTGGCGACTGCCCCTGGCGAGATGAATACCGCGCCAGTCCGAGGGCGCTCGACCCGGCAGCGGGCCGCCGTCGCGGCCGCGCTGGACGAGGTGGACGAGTTCCGCAGCGCCCAGGAGCTGCACGACATGCTCAAGCACCGCGGCGACTCCGTGGGCCTGACCACCGTGTACCGCACCCTGCAGTCCCTCGCCGACGCGGGCGAGGTCGACGTCCTGCGCACCAGCGACGGCGAATCCGTCTACCGGCGCTGCTCCACCGGAGAGCACCACCACCACCTGGTCTGCCGCAAGTGCGGCAAGGCCGTGGAGGTCGAGGGCCCGGCGGTGGAGAAGTGGGCCGAGGCGATCGCGGCCGAGCACGGCTATGTGAACGTCGCCCACACCGTGGAGATCTTCGGCACCTGCGCCGACTGCGCGGCGGCCGCCGCCTAGTACGGGTCGCGGCGCCGCAGGCTAGCGGCGCCGCAGGTTCCGGTCCAGGACCGCCCGCAGCCGCTCCAGGTCGGCGGGGCCGCCCACCCCGCGCTTCGGCAGGATCGTCATGGCCGCGGCGCGCTTGTCGTCGCTGAGCATGACGAACGCCCCGGGCGTCTCCACGTACGTCGGCTGCACGACCCAATTGACCCGCGACTCGGCATCGGCCGTGGTCACCCGCAGCCCGGCGTCACTCACGACGGCCCGGGTCTCCCCCACCTTCGCCAGTACGCCGCCCAGCGCGCGCGCCGTGAGCTGCGGACCGTACCGCGCCAGCGCCGCGAGCAGCACCCCGCCGCCCAGGAACGCCAGCCGATCGAGCTCGACCGGCCCGGCCGACACCAGCGACAGGGCGCCGATCAGGGCGATCAGCACCCCCGCCGACAGCAGCATCCGGCGCTGGAACCGCCCGGACGCGGTGTGCCGGGCGCGCGCGCTCAGCGCCTGCGCGAAGTCCTGCGTCGTGAGCTGGTAGACGAGCTCCACGGGCTGCTCCGCCCCGCCCCGCCCGGCCCCCGCCGCGGTGTCGTGCCCCTGATCCCCACCCGTTTCCATGCCGGTGAGGATAGGGCCGCGTCAGCCCGGCTGTCCCGGGATTTCCGGCTGGTTCGGGAGCGCCCCGCCGAAGCGGCGGTCGCGCTGCGCGTACTCCAGGCAGGCCGCCCACAGATTGCGCCGGTCGAAGTCCGGCCACAGCACGTCCTGGAACACCATCTCGGCGTAAGCGCTCTGCCAGAGCAGGTAGTTGGAGGTGCGCTGCTCGCCGCTGGGCCGCAGGAAGAGGTCCACGTCCGGCATGTCCGGGTAGTACATGTACTTCGCGAAGGTCTTCTCGTTGACCTTCGACGGGTCGAGACGGCCCGCCGCCACATCGCGGGCGATCGCCTGCGCCGCGTCCGCGATCTCCGCACGGCCGCCATAGTTGACACAGAAATAGAGCGTCATCGCATCGTTGTCGACGGTCTGTTCCTGCGCGACCTGGAGCTCCTGGACGACCGACTTCCACATCTTCGGCATGCGGCCGACCCAGCGGATCCGGATGCCCAGCTCGTTCATCTCGTCGCGGCGGCGGCGGATGACGTCCCGGTTGAAGTTCATCAGGAAGCGCACCTCGTCGGGCGACCGCTTCCAGTTCTCCGTCGAGAAGGCGTACAGGGAGAGGTTCTTGACGCCCATCTCCAGACAGCCCTTGAGTACGTCGAGCACGACGCCCTCGCCGACCTTGTGCCCCTCGGTGCGCGGCAGACCGCGCTCCTTGGCCCAGCGGCCGTTGCCGTCCATGACGACCGCGACGTGGTTCGGGATCAGTTCGCCGGGGATCTTCGGCGGGCGCGCACCGGACGGGTGCGGCTCCGGAAGCTTGTAGTCCCGACGGCTGCGCCCCAGGATCCCGCGTCGTGCCATGTGTACAGCTCCTATTTCTCGACGTAACGCAGGGAGCGTAGCCCGCGCTCCAGATGCCAGTGCAAGTAGGCGGAGACCAGCCCGCTGCCCTCCCGGACGTGGCGCGCCTCGCAGGCGTCCGCGTGCGGCCAGTCTCCGGTCAGCAGCGCGCTGAGCAGTGCGATGGCCTCCGACGAGGGTACGACGCTGCCGGGCACCCGGCAGTCCCCGCAGACGACCCCGCCGGCCGCGACGGAGAAGTGCCGGTTGGGGCCGTGGATGCCGCACTTCGCGCAGTTCGTGAAGCTGGGGGCGTAGCCGTTGACGGCGAGGGAGCGCAGCAGGAAGGCGTCGAGGATGAGGTTCGGCGCGTGCTCGCCGCGCGAGAGGGTGCGCAGGGCGCCGACGAGCAGCAGGTACTGCTGTACGGCGGGCTCGCCCTCCTGGTCGGTGAACCGCTCGGCGGTCTCCAGCATCGCGGTGCCCGCGGTGTAGCGGGCGTAGTCCACGACGATGCCGTTGCCGTAGGGGGAGATGATCTCGGTCTGGGTGCACAGCGGCAGGCTGCGGCTGACGAGATCGCTGCCGCGGGCGAAGAACTGCACGTCGGCGTGGGAGAAAGGTTCCAGCCCGGCGCCGAACTTCGACTTGGTCCGCCGCACACCGCGGGCCACGGCCCGGACCCGGCCGTGGCCACGGGTCAGGAGCGTGATGATGCGGTCCGCCTCACCCAGCTTCTGGGTGCGCAGCACGATGCCGTCGTCGCGGAACAGACTCATGGGTTCCATTGTCCCGTACGGCACTGACAGACCACGGACGGCACCTACGGGCCCTGGACACGGGTGTCCCCGGACCGGGGAGGGCCGGTCCGGGGACGTTTTTTCCGGGGGGCGGAGGGGGTGGATCAGACGGGTGGATCAGACGGCCGGGGCGGGGGCGTCCTCGCCCTCGTCCTGCGCCGGTGTGGCGGCCTCGGGTGCGTCCTGCGGCGGTATGAGGGCCACGGGCCCGGCGGGGAGGGGTGCCGCGGCGTGCGGGTCGCCGCTCGGCAGGCCGTTGAAGAGCAGGTTGAGGAGGATCGCGGCGGTGGCACCGAGGGTGACACCGCTGTTGAGGAGCGAGGCGGTGTCCACGCTCATGTGCTTCTCGAAGAAGGCCGGGACGGTGGCCGGGAAGAGCGCGAAGGCGAGGGAGACGCCCACGATCAGCGCGTTCTTCTCCTCCTTGAGGTCCACCTTGCCCAGCGTCTGGATACCGGCCAGGGCGACCATGCCGAACATCACGGTGGCCGCGCCGCCCAGGACACCCGGCGGGATCGCCGCGACGATGGCGGCGGCCTTCGGGAGCAGACCCAGGATGATCATGATCACGCCCGCGGCGACCACCACGAACCGGCTCTTGACCTTGGTGACCCGGACCAGGCCGACGTTCTCGGCGAAGGCGACGTAGGGGAAGGAGTTCAGCAGACCGCCGATCGCGGTGGCCGCTCCGTCGGCCCGCAGGGCGCGGGCCACGGTCTCGCTGTCGATGTCCCTGCCGACGATCTCGCCGACGGCGTAGGTGTCACCGGTCGTCTCGACCATCGTGATCAGCATGACGATCAGCATGAGGAGGATCGGGAACCACTCGAACTTCGGTGCGCCGAAGTGGAAGGGCGTGGTGACCCCGACCCAGTCGGAGGCGCTGACGGCCTCGAACTTCGCGTCGCCGAGGGCGAAGGCGACGAGGGTGCCGCCCACCAGGCCGAGCAGGACGGCGATGCTGGACAGGAAGGCCTGACCCAGCCGCATGACGACCAGGACGAAGAGCATCGTGCCGGCGGCGTAGGCGAGCTGCGTGGGGTCACCGCCGTCACCGACCAGCGGCGCGCCACCGACGACGTCCTTGAGGGCGACGGGCAGCAGCACGATGCCGAGGATCGTGATCACCGTGCCGGTGACGACGGGCGGGAAGAGGGCCATCACGATCTTGAACACCCGGGCGGGCATCCAGGCGAAGGCGAAGGTGGCGATGCCGGCCGTGATGACCGCGCCGTAGATCACGAGCAGGGCGGCCGTCCCGCCGCCCGCACCCAGCCCGATGGCGATCATCGGGGACACGGCGGTGAAGGTGACGCCCTGGACGATCGGCAGCCGGGCGCCGATCCGGCCGATCCCCCATGCCTGGATGATCGAGGCGATTCCGCAGGTGAAGAGGTCAGCGTTGATCAGATAGACCAACTGCTCGGGGGTGAGCTTGAGCGCGCTGCCGACGAGGATCGGGACGATCACCGCGCCGGCGTAGAACGCGAGTACGTGCTGGAAGCCGTACAGCGCGAGCTTGGGGAGGGGGAGCACCTCGTCGACCGGGTGCGTGCTCTGCTGTCCGTTGTCGGAAAGCCGGGCGGCGACACGTGCCATCTCTGCCTTGCCCTTCAAGAGGTAGGTAAGCGAGAGGAGATCTGGTTATCCCTGGTCGAAGTGGGTCGTGAGCCCGTTGATCCGCCAGGGTTGTCAGTACGTTCACGTGAATCGAAGCCGTGCCGTGTTACAGGCAGCGCCTCGCCGTGTGACCGGAATTGAACGCCGGTGGGGGGCTTCACAGATATCGTCGACTTCCACAAATTGTTGACGTTTCGTGAACGCATCTGTGGAGGTTTCTCCAGTAGCGGGCACCGCTGGGGGCGGAGTATGCGGGGCACGACGCGGGGTGCTGATTTGCAGTGCGCGATGGCTATGCCACCGAGCCGTCAGCCTGATGAGCTGGAAAAATCGCTCGCGTACTACTTCCCATGAGCAACGTGGAACGTGATCGCACACCAGTCCACTTGGTGGATACCCCAACCCCGGATCGATCGCTTCCACACATCAGACGACACCTCTCGGCCACGCGCGAGGCCGGATCGTTACGGTGGGGGCGTCGCGTCTGCCCTGATTTGGGGGGCGTGGGGGGCGCGGCTTCGCCGCGAGGGCCCGCGCTTCGAGCGTCCGGGGTCGGGGTGGTTCCCGGGGGCTGCCCGCCAGTTCAACTGTCTCTTCGTGCCGAGCCGCACTGTCAAGGGCGCTCCCTGCGGTCGCGTCGCTGCGCGATGGCCTGCGGCCACCCTTGACAGCACGACTCGACACGAAAAGCCAAGAACTGTCGGGCGGCCCCCGGAGGAACGGCAGGGGGCATGCCGACCATGGGCCCCTCGTGAAGTCGCTGGGCCGGGGCGAGGGTGCGGCCAAGCCGCGCCCTCCGGGCGGACAGACGACAGGCGACAAGCGACAGACACGCGCCAGATCGCTACACAGTCGCGACCGGCAGGCGTCTGCGGCCTGTTCGGGGCCCGTCTTGGACCTCAACTACGGCTGGACGAGCATGGGGACGGATCAAGCAGCCGTCCGACTCACCAGCCGTGTCTCAAATGGCCACAAAAGGGGCGTCTTGGAGGGATGTTGAGTGTCGAGTCCACCTTGACCCGACTACGTGCTCATGAGGGCGACGTGCAGGCCGCAGACGCCGATCCCAGAGAAGCGCGTAGCGATCTGCCGGCGTTCTTGTCGCTTGTCGTCTGTGGCCTTTCCGCCCGGAGGGCGCGGTGTGGCCCCACCAGGGCCCCTGGCCACTCGCCCAGGACCCGGGCCTTCGGGGGCCCTCCCCCCTGCCTTCCTCCGGGGGCCGCCCGACAGTTCTTGGCTTTTCGGGTCGAGTCGCGCTGTCAAGGGTGGCCGCAGGCCATCGCGCAGCGACGCGACCGCAGGGAGCGCCCTTGACAGTGCGGCTCGGCACGAAGAGACAGTTGAACTGACGGGCAGCCCCCGGGCGCCTCACCGACCCCGGACGCTCGAAGCCCGAGCCCCTGCGGCGAAGCCGCGCCCGGCGAAGCCGGGCCCCTCACCAAGACCCCGTGGCCCGTACCCCCGCCAGCAGGCTCGTTACCTCGTCGGCGTCCAGGCGGAGGGCCGCGCCCACCGTTGTCAGGACCTCTCGCTCGGCCGGGATGTACGGACCGTCCGCCAGGGCGATGCGGGCGGCCTGGAGCAGGAGGGACTCCCGGCCCGGGGCGGCCAGGTGCGGGGCCAGGGGCTCCAGTACCTCGTGCAGCTCGATCGACAGGGCGGCCCCGCAGCACTCCGGGCCGTCGTAGAGGCCCAGGCGGCCCTCATCGGTGGCCAAGGCCTCGACCAGAGACTCCAGCTGCTCCTCCGTGCAGTCCTGGAAGCCCGCGGCCCGTACGGCGCTCACAGCGGCCTCCAGGGCGCTGCGCGACGACGTACCGCCCGCCGCCAGGACCGCCAGGGTGACCGTGTGGACGGCGTCCCGCAGCATCGTCGAGAACCGGGTGGTGGTGGGGTGGTCAAGCACGTCGGTGTCGTAGCGGTCGCGACAGGCGGCGCATTCGACCACCGGGCCGACGCTGCCGCGCGGCAGCAGCGGCACGCCCAGCACGGTGAGCCGCCGGCGGCCGGTGCGGCGGCGGTAGTTGCGGTCACCACCGCAGCCGGGGCAGAAGAAATCCCCGTCGCCCACGGTGTTCCAGGTGGTACGGATGCCCCACGCCAACTTCCGGCCGGTCCCGCCCCGAACTGGCAGCACGTTCGCACCTCCGTAACGGTCCGGCAACATCGCCGGGTTGGCGTGATGTTAGCCACATCGGTGAGCATGCGTCAGTCGTGTGACAAGACAACATCGGTCGAGTCCGCGAGTTGGCCGAAGTGCGCCCCCGGTGGTGCGCCCGGAATACCGCTCGTTTTCCCCCCGAATCGTCCCTCGTTCGAGGGACGTCGCCACACCCCTGCCATCCCTGACCCGAGTGCCCGAACGACGGAAACCCCGCCCCTCGCGAGCGAGGGGCGGGGTTTCGCGGTGTCGCGGCGTGCGCGGGGGTCAGCGACCCGCGCGGTTCACGGCCGAGATGACGGCCTTCAGGGAGGCGCGCGTGGTGTTCGCGTCGATGCCGATGCCCCACAGGACACGGCCGTCGATGGCGCACTCGATGTACGAGGCGGCCTGCGCGGAGGCGCCCTCGCTCATCGTGTGCTCGGTGTAGTCCAGCAGGCGGGCGTCGATGCCGATGGCGGCCAGCGCGGCGAAGAAGGCCGAGATCGGACCGTTGCCGGTGCCCTCCAGTACGGTCTCGGCGCCGTCCACGACCGCTTCGACGGTCAGCGTGTCGGTGCCGTCCGTGTCGGTGGTCGTCTGGCCGGAGCGCAGCTGGATGCGGCCCCAACGGGCGTCCGCGTTCTCCCGGTTGGGCAGGTACTCGTCCTCGAAGATGGACCAGATCGCCTTCGGCGTGACCTCGCCGCCTTCGGCGTCGGTCTTGGCCTGGATGATCCGGGAGAACTCGATCTGCATCCGGCGCGGCAGGTCCAGCTTGTGCTCGTTCTTCAGAACGTATGCGATTCCGCCCTTGCCGGACTGCGAGTTGACCCGGATGACCGCCTCGTAGGAGCGGCCGACGTCCTTCGGGTCGATCGGCAGGTACGGCACCGCCCACTCGATGTCGTCCACGGTCTTGCCCTGGGCGGCCGCGTCGGCCTCCATGGCGTCGAAGCCCTTCTTGATGGCGTCCTGGTGGGAGCCGGAGAAGGACGTGTAGACCAGGTCGCCCGCGTAGGGGTGGCGCGGGTGGATCTCCATCTGGTTGCAGTACTCGGAGGTGCGGCGGATCTCGTCGATCTGGGAGAAGTCCAGCTCCGGGTCCACGCCCTGCGAGAACAGGTTCATGCCCAGCGTGACCAGGTCGACGTTGCCGGTGCGCTCGCCCTGACCGAACAGGCAGCCCTCGACGCGGTCGGCGCCGGCCATGACGGCCAGTTCGGCCGCGGCGACGGCGGTGCCGCGGTCGTTGTGGGGGTGGACGGAGATGCAGACGAACGGGCGGCGGGTCAGGTTGCGGGCCATCCACTCGAAGCGGTCCGCGTGGGTCGAGGGCGTCGAGCGCTCGATCGTCGCGGGCAGGTTCAGGATGATCTCGCGGCCCTCGCCCGGCTGCCAGACGTCACAGACGGCCTCGCAGACCTCCAGGGCGAAGTCCAGCTCGGTGTCGGTGAAGATCTCCGGGCTGTACTGGTAGCCGAAGACGGTCTCGTCGCCCAGGATCTTGTCGGCGTAGTCCATGACCAGGCGGGTGCCGTCGACGGCGATCTGCTTGATCTGGTCCTTCGAGCCGCGGAAGACGACCCGGCGGAAGGTCGGCGCGGTGGCGTTGTACAGGTGCACGGTCGCGCGCTTGGCTCCGACCAGCGATTCGACGGTGCGCTCGATCAGGTCCTCGCGGGCCTGGGTCAGTACGGAGATGGTGACGTCGTCCGGGATGGCGCCCTCTTCGATGATGGAGCGCACGAAGTTGAAGTCGGTCTCGCCGGAGGAGGGGAAGCCGACCTCGATCTCCTTGAAGCCCATGCGCACCAGCAGGTCGAACATCTCGCGTTTACGGGCGGGGCTCATCGGGTCGATCAGGGCCTGGTTGCCGTCGCGCAGGTCGGTGGACAGCCAGCGGGGCGCCTTGGTGATCCGGGCGTCCGGCCACGTGCGGTCGGGGATGTCCACCTGCTCGTAGGCGCCGTACTTGTGGATCGGCATGCCGGAGGGGCGCTGCGTGTGCGTGGCGTTGGTGATGGGGGTGGGTCGTCCCGCAAAAGTGTGCTGAGTCATGGCGTAGGGCTCCTCGCGTGTCCACGTGATGTTCGCTGGGACGGCCGACAGGCAGTAAAACCGCAACACCGGACTCCGCGGGGAGGGGGTCGGCCTACGACTACAGGCCCTCGCCGCGGCAGCTAAGGAGAAGCAGCCCAAAACGCATGATGACCGCACCCTAGCCCAGCCGCGCGGCTGTGCGGGGACCTGTTTCAGTATGCAAGACCATGCAGTCCGTTTTGTACCTCTTGTGAGCTATGACTCTTTCGATCCGTCGAGGTCCGGGTGATCCGTCAACCCGACTCCACCCGGTTTCAGACAGTCGAATGAATCATGGTTGCAGCTAGTGACAGTGGCATGACCCAGTGCCACATTGCCGCACATGGATGCCACGCCTCACCACCCCGCTCACCACCCCGTCTTCTGCACGATCGTGCCGCCGCACATCCTCGACCGCATCTCCCGCTCCGAGGACACCAGCCGCGCCGACATCGCCCAGCGCACCCTCGAGCACGACTCGCTCCAGCGCACCCGGCGCCGCATCAACGCCGTCCGGGGCGTCGCACCCGCCCTCGGCACCCCGCCGTCCGACACCCCCGCGCGCACGATCTACGACGCCCAGCACCACACCCGGCTGCCCGGCAAGAAGGTGCGCGCCGAGGGCGGCCCCCTGCACAAGGACGCCTCCGTCAACCGCGCCTACGCCGGGCTCGGCGCCACCTTCGAGCTGTACCTGAAGGCGTACGGACGCCACTCGATCGACGGTTCGGGCCTGCCCCTGAACGCCACCGTCCACTACGGCGAGCGGTACGACAACGCCTTCTGGGACGGCACCCAGATGGTCTTCGGCGACGGCGACGGCGACCTGTTCCTCGACTTCACGATTCCGGTGGACGTCATCGGGCACGAGCTGACCCACGGGGTCACCCAGCACACGGCCAACCTGGAGTACTACGGCCAGTCCGGCGCCCTCAACGAGTCGATGTCGGACGTCTTCGGCTCGCTCATCAAGCAGTACTCCCTGGACCAGACCGCGCAGGACGCGGACTGGCTGATCGGGGCCGGGCTCCTCGGCCCGAACGTCAGCGGGGTCGCGCTGCGGTCCATGAAGGCCCCCGGCACGGCGTACGACGACGACGAGCTGGGCAAGGACCCGCAGCCCGCGACGATGGACGGATACGTGCGGACCAGCGGGGACAACGGCGGGGTGCACATCAACTCCGGCATCCCGAACCACGCCTTCTACCTGGCCGCCACCGAGCTCGGCGGAAAGGCCTGGGAGCGGGCCGGGCAGATCTGGTACGACACCCTCACGGGCGGCCAGCTGGCCGCGGACGCGGACTTCGCCTCCTTCGCCCGGCTGTCGGTGGCCGCCGCGGCCACCCGATTCGGGAGCGGCGGCGCCGAGCAGGAGGCGCTCCTGAAGGCCTGGTCCCAGGTGGGTGTGCCGACGACGTAGAGCCGGTAGACAGGTCCCATGCGGATTCTTGTGGTGCGGACGGGCGGGTTCACCGGCATCGAGCGCCGGGTCGAGATCGACACCTCGGGCCTGCCCGACGAGGCGGAATGGCAGGCCCTGGCCCAGCTCGCGCTGCGCCCGGGGCCCCCGGGGCACGGGGCCGACCGGGTCCGGGACGGATTCTCGTACCGGATCACGGTCGACGGGCGCACGGTCCTGTGCCAGGACCCGAACCTCTCCGACGCTCAGCGCCAGCTGATCGTCCGGGTCCTCAAAGAGGGTGCCTGACCAGGCACCTTCTGTTTGGATGCCCGGATGACCCTTCTCGACGATCTTGAGCTCTACTACGACACCGTGCCGCGGACCGGGGGCGCGCGGGCCGAGGACCTCGGCCCGCTGACCCTGTTCGTCCAGGAGGGCGCCGGGTGGCCCTACTACGCGCGCCCCGCACGCGGCGCCGCGCCCGCGACAGGCACCGGCCCGGGCCCCGAGGTGACGGTCGCCGACGTCGCGCGGGTCCGCGCGCGCCAGCGGGAGCTGGGCGTCCCGGAAGCCTTCGAATGGGTGGCTGAAAACACCCCCTCGCTGCGGGCCGCCGCGGAGGGTGCCGGACTGCATGTCCATGCACACCCCCTGATGGTTCTGGACCGGGACGCCGTACGGAGTCCCGCGCATCCGGAGGTCCGGATCCTCGGCGCCGACGACCCGCTGCTGCGGGCCGCGGTGACCGTCCCGATGCTGGCCTTCGCGGCGCCCGGGACCGCCCGGGGCGAGGTCGGCCCGGTGGAGCTGGCGGCAGCGGCGGCGGACCCGGCGGCCGCGGCGCGGCAGGCCCATGTGGCGGGGCGGATCGACGCCGGGCAGACCGGCATCGCGGCGGCGGTGCGCGACGGCGTCGTGCTGTGTTCCGGCCAGTACAACCCGGTCGGCACCACGGCCGAGGTCGCGGGCGTCGGCACCCTCCCGGCGGCCCGCCGCCAGGGCCTGGCGCAGGGCGTGACGGCGGCGCTGGTGGCGGACGCCCTGGCGGCCGGTGCGTTCACCGTGTTCCTGTCCGCGGGCGACGAGGACGTGGCCCGGATGTACGGGCGGATCGGTTTCCGCCGGGTGGGCACGGCCCTGATCGCGGAGCCGCCGCAGGAGGAGACGGCGTAGCGGGAGGCGGCACAGGAGGACACGGCGTAGCGGGAGCCGTCGTAGCGGGAGCAGCCGGCCGAGTGGTCCCGCGGGGCGCGTTTGCCGGAACGGCAACAAAGTTTGTCGTCGGCCCGGGAGCGGGCCCAGCATCGAAGGGCAGGGCCGCCACCCCGGCGCCCGTACGGCAGGAAGAGGCCCCCATGCCCGAGCAGAGCCACGCGCACGACCACCAGGTCCCCGGGACCGCCACGGGCGCGGAGTACTGGGACGCCCGCTACCAGGAGAGCGAGCGGATCTGGAGCGGGAAGGCGAACACGGTCCTGGTCCGCGAGGTCGAGGGCGTCACCCCGGGGCGCGCCCTCGACCTCGGCTGCGGTGAGGGCGGCGACGCCGTGTGGCTGGCCCGCCGGGGCTGGCGGGTCACCGCCACCGACATCTCGGGCGTGGCCCTGGAGCGGGCCGCCGCGCACGCCGCCGAGGCGGGCGTCGGCGACCGGATCGAATGGCAGCGCCACGACCTGGCCGAGTCGTTCCCGGCCGGGGAGTTCGACCTGGTCTCGGCGAGCTTCCTGCACTCCTACGGCGACTTCCCGCGCGAGCGGATCCTGCGCACCGCCGCCGCGTCGGTCGCCTCCGGCGGCATCCTGCTGATCGTCGGCCACGCGGGCTGGGCGAAGTGGCAGGAGGAGACCCACCCCGAGGTCCGCTTCCCGACCCCGGAGCAGGTCGTGGCGGAGCTGGAGCTGCCGGACGGCGCCTGGGAGGTGCTCCTGGCCGAGGAACACGAACGGGCCCAGGACCAGCCTGACGGCCGGCCCGGGACCCGGACGGACAATGCGGTGAAGGTACGGCGCCTGCGCTAGAAGGCAGCGGCGGGGCGCCGGAAAGCGGGGCGGAAGGCGGGGCGGAAGGCGGGGGCGCTCAGAACCCGAGCTTGCGCAGCTGCTTCGGGTCGCGCTGCCAGTCCTTCGCGACCTTCACGTGCAGGTCGAGGAAGACGGGAGTGCCGAGCAGCGCCTCGATGTGCTTGCGCGACTTCATCCCGACCTCCTTGAGGCGCGAACCCTTGGGGCCGATGATGATGCCCTTCTGGCTGGGCCGCTCGATGTAGACGTTCGCGTGGATGTCCAGCAGAGGGCGGTCAGCCGGACGGTTCTCGCGCGGGATCATCTCCTCGACGACCACGGCGATGGAGTGCGGCAGCTCGTCGCGTACGCCCTCCAGCGCGGCCTCGCGGATCAGCTCGGCCACCATCACCATCTCGGGCTCGTCGGTGAGGTCGCCCTCCGGGTACAGCGGCGGGCTCTCCGGGAGCAGCGGGGCGATCAGGTCCGCCAGCAGCTGGACCTGGCTGTCGCCGACCGCGGAGACCGGGACGATCTCGGCCCACTCGAAGCCCAGCTCCGCGCCGAGCTGGTGGATGGCGAGCAGCTGCTCGGCCAGCGCCTTGGACTCGACCAGGTCGGTCTTCGTCACGATGGCGATCTTGGGGGTCTTCTTGATCCCCGCGAGTTCCTTGGCGATGAACTTGTCGCCGGGGCCGAGCTTCTGGTCGGCCGGGAGGCAGAAGCCGATGACGTCGACCTCGGACCAGGTGGCCCGGACGACGTCGTTCAGCCGCTCACCCAGAAGGGTGCGCGGCTTGTGCAGGCCGGGGGTGTCGACCAGGACGAGCTGGGCGTCCGGGCGGTGCACGATGCCCCGGACCGTGTGGCGGGTGGTCTGCGGCCGGTTGGAGGTGATCGCGACCTTGGTACCCACGAGTGCGTTGGTCAGGGTCGACTTGCCCGCGTTGGGGCGGCCGACGAAGCATGCGAAGCCCGCGCGGTGCGGGGCGGTGGGCTCGGGGGAACGATCGCTCATACGGGCCATTCTCCCCGATGCGGCTCCCAGCGCCGACCAGGCCACCGCGAGGAGGGCGAGCGCGGCCGCGAGCGGGGCCCCCAGCCAGGGGTGCGCGGCGTACCCGGCGGTGGCCCGGGCGGTGGCTCCGGGGGCCGCGGCGCGGACGGTCGTGGCGGTCCGGTCGAGGGCGGGCGGGTCCGCCCAGTGCTCGGTGAGCCGGACCCGCTGGCCCGGCAGCAGCTCGGCGGGGGCCGTGGCCTGCCGGTGGAGCAGGGAGCGGCCGAGGGCTCCGGTGGAGGTGAGGGTGATCCGGGGGCGGAGGGTGACGTTCCCGAGGTTGTGGAGCGTGTACGCGATCTGCGCGCCGGAGCCCTGCGGGGTGACCGCGAGCCCCTCCACGGCCAGGGCCGGCGCGGTCGGTCCGGCGACGCGGAGGTAGACCCGGGCGGCGACGGCGCGCTGTACGCCGATCCCCGCGCCGCCGGCCGGGGCGGTGGCTCCGGGGCTGTCCTCGAGCGCGACGACGGCCCCGGGGTGGTCCCCCGGTTCGGCCCGCTCGGGGACGGTCAGGGTGAACGGCACGCTGACCGCGCCCCCGGACGGGACGGTGATCCGGTCCTGGGCAAGCCGGGTCCAGGCCCCGGTGGCCTCCCGGGGCTCCCCGGGCCCGCGCAGGGCGAAGCCGCCGTCGCGGGCGGTGTTGTAGGCGTCGGCGGCGTAGAGCCGGAGGGTGAGGGGGGCGGCGGTGCGGTTGGTGACGGTGACGGCGTCGGAGACGGTGCCGCCGGGGGTGGCGGCGAGGTAGAAGTACGGCCGCTGGGCGACCTTGTTGGCGAGGGGGACGACGGACCACTGCCCGTTGTCGGCAGCCGTTGCCGTCCCGGCGGGCGCGAGCGCGACCCCGATCCCGGCCCCCAGCGCGAGCAGCAGCCCGCCCGCCCGTGCCCTCGGACGCCGGGCAGGCTGCACGTGCCTCCGGCGGCGCCTCAAACGCCGGCGAGGCTGATTCCCACCACCCCCGGGTCTCTCCAGCCCCGCCGTCGCCAGCCCCGCCAACCCCAGCCCCGCAGGCGATTGACCCGCCGTCACGACAGGGTCAAGGTCAGGACGGCCGTGTAGGCCCCCGGCGGGGTGTACGGCGGCACCCGCAAGGTGACGGTCGCGTCCACCGTGAACGTCCCGCCCACCGCCCCCGCGTCCGGGGCCGACGCCAGGACCGCCCCGTCCTCCCCCACCACCCCCGCACTGCCCGCCGCACAGACGCTCGGACTCCCGGCCGCCGTCACGCACACCGGCGTCCAGCTCAGCTTCCCGCCGGGGATCCGGACCCCGCCCGGCCCGGTGAAGTCGCTGACCTTGCCGATCAGGGACCAGCCCGCCGGCCCGCCCCGCGCGTCCCGCACGGTGACCGTGCCGATCCGGCCGACGGCCGCGCCCCCGTCGCCGTAGGAGATCGCGCCGAGCGCGACGGACTCCCCCGCCTGGGTCATCGTCAGCGCCCCCGGCTCCACCGTCGCCGTCACCTTCTGCGTCCCGGCCCGCGGCGGAGTCTCGGCGATGACCGTGTACGCCCCCGGCCCCGAGCCCCGCTCCGCCGTCCAGGCCGGGCCCTCGTACGCCACGACCGCCGTGGTCGTCCGGTCCCTGACGGGCAGCTCGGCCACGACCACGCCCAGCTCGTCGGCGGTGGCCGTGACCCGGTCCGCGGTGGCCGCCGCGCCCGCGCGCCCGCTGACGGTGACGGCCGCGCCCGGGGTGAAACCGGTCCCCGTGACCCTGACGGAGGCACCCGGCCCGCCGGACGCGCCCCCGAGGGCGACAGCGCGCGGGTTCGCGGTCGGCGCGGGGCTCGCCGTGAGCCGCCCGGCGACCGGCGGCGGCCCCCCGGCGGCCGCGGGCGTACAGGTGGTGTCGAGGTCGAGGAGGTGGCTGGTGTGCAGGGTGTAGGCCCCCGGCGCGAAGGTGGTCTCGCCGGGCGCGGTGACGGTGAAGGTGCCGGTCATCGTGACGGCGGGGAGGGCCTCGCCCACCCGCACGGGGTCGTTGCGCTTGGCCCCGACGACCGTGACCTCGCCGCGCTGCGCCCCGGCCAGCACGACCACGGCGGTGGGGGTCACCACGTCGACGGGCAGCTCGGTGGTCAGCGGGTTCACGGCAGGGGTGGCGGCCACCCGGTAGGTGACGGTGACCGTGTCACCGACCCGGGGCGCGGGGTTGTCCACGGTGAGCACCGCGGTGGTGGGGCCGTCGGCGGGCGGCAGCCCGGCCTCCTGCGGAGGCACGCAGTGCGTGGGGAAGCCGACCTGGCCCGCCGGGGCCGGTTCCCCGCCCTCGGCCACGGCCGGCGCGCCCAGCCCGCCGCCCGCCGCGGCGGCGAGGACGGCCATGCCGACGGCCGCCGACCAGCCTCTGCTCCGCGTCCCTCTGCGCACCGCGACACCCCCGCTGTCCACCTCGGCAGGGGGCCATTCACGAGCGGGCGGCAGCAGATGTCAAGGGAGCGATCCGACGCCAACTGATGGCCCATCAGATAGCGGCAGGATCAGGCCGACCGCACCCCCTCACCCCACCGGGCCGACCGCCCGGCCCCCCGCCCGGCCCCTTGTCCGCCCGCCCGCCCGGAAGGTCCGCCGGTACGCCGTCGGGCTCACCCCCAGCGCCGCCCGCACGTGCTTGCGCAGGGACTGGGCGTTGCCGAACCCCGTTTCCCGGGCCACCTCTTCCATGGGCAGCTCGGTGCGCTCCAGCAGCTGCCGGGCCCGCTCCACCCGCTGCATGACGATCCACTGGCCCGGGCTGACCCCGGATTCCTCCCGGAAGCGGCGGGTGAACGTCCGTACGGACATGGCCTCCTGGCGGGCCAGATCGGTCAGCCGCACCGGCTCGTGCAGCCGGTCCAGCACCCACGCCCGGGCCGCCGTGGTGCTGGCGAGCTGCGGCTGGGGCACCGGCCGTTCGATGAACTGCGCCTGGCCGCCCTCGCGGTGGGGCGGTACGACCGTGCGCCGGGCCACGTCGTTGGCCACGCCCGCGCCGTGGTCGCGGCGCACGATGTGCAGGCACAGGTCGATCCCGGCGGCCACCCCGGCCGAGGTCAGCACGTCCCCGTCGTCCGTGTACAGCACGTCGGGGTCGACCAGCACGGCCGGGAAGAGCCGCTGGAAGTGCTCGGCGGAGGACCAGTGGGTGGTGGCGCGGCGCCCGTCCAGATACCCGGCCGCGGCGAGGACGTACCCGCCCGTGCAGATGGAGACGAGCCGGGTGCCGGGGCGGACGTGCGCGAGGGCGGCGGCGAGTTCGGGAGTGAGCCGCCCCTCGTCGTAGACCGGCCCCAGCTCGTAGGAGGCGGGCACGACCACCGTGTCGGCGGTGGCCAGCAGCTCCGGTCCGTGCTCGACGTGGATCGCGAAGTCGGCGTCGGTGGACACGGGTCCGGGCGCGAGCCCGCAGGTGAGGATCTCGTACAGCGCCCGGCCCGCCGGGTCCTTGGCGCGGCCGAAGATCCGGTGCGGGATGCCCAGCTCGAACGGCAGCAGCCCGGTGAGCGCGAGGACGACCACGCGGTGCGGCCGGTCCGGCAGCCCACCAGGCGTCGGCGTGACCGCAGTGACCGACGTGACCGGCGTGACCGACGTGACCGGAGCCGACGTGACCGGAGTGGCGGGAGCCGGCGTGACGGAGCTCATGGCCCGATCGTACCGAACCGTGTCGTTCAGGCCACTGGATCACGGTCGGCCCGGGCCGGAAGCTGTCCCTGTGACCCAGACAGCGCCCCTCCCCGGCACCACCCCGGACCCCCGCCCCGCCCCCGGAGCCCCGGCCCCGCGTCCCGCCGGGCGGGTCCATCGCGCCTGGTCCGTGGCGGTGGTCACCTTCGTGACGATCATCGGCGCCGCGGCCTTCGCGTCCCTGCCCGGCCTGCTCTTCGATCCGCTGCACAAGGAATTCGCCTGGTCGCGCGGCACGATCGGCTTCGCCGTCTCGGTCAACCTCGCCCTGTACGGCCTGACAGCCCCCTTCGCCGCCGCCCTGATGGACCGCTACGGCATCCGCCGGGTGGTGGTCGTCGCGCTGACGGTGATATCCGGCGGCACGGCGGCGACGGTGTGGATGACCGCGTCCTGGCAGCTGGTGCTGTTCTGGGGCGTGCTCGTGGGGCTGGGCAGCGGCTCGATGGCCCTCGCCTTCGCGGCGACCGTCACCAACCGCTGGTTCACCGCCCGGCGCGGCCTGGTCACCGGCCTCCTGACGGCGGCCGGCGCCTCCGGCCAGCTGATCTTCCTGCCGCTGCTGTCCTGGCTGGTGGAACACCACGGCTGGCGCCCGGCGTCGGTCACGGTCTCGCTGGCCGCGCTGGCCGTCGTACCGTTCGTCTGGCTGCTGCTGCGCGACCACCCGGCGGACGTGGGGCTCGCCCCGTACGGCGGGGAGTACGCCCCCAAGCCCGCCCCCGTGCCGGGCGCCGCCCGGCGGGCGCTCACCGTGCTCTTCAAGGCGGCCCGCACCGGCCCGTTCTGGCTGCTCGCCGGGACCTTCGCGATCTGCGGGGCCTCCACCAACGGGCTGGTCAAGACGCACTTCGTGCCCGCGGCGCACGATCACGGGATGCCGATGACGGCGGCGGCCGGGCTGCTGGCGGTGATCGGCGTCTTCGACGTCATCGGCACGGTGGCCTCCGGCTGGTTCACCGACCGCTTCGAGCCGCGCCGCCTGCTGGCGGTGTACTACGCGCTGCGCGGGATCTCGCTGCTCTTCCTGCCGGTGCTGATGGCGCCCTCGGTGCATCCGCCGATGGTGTTCTTCATCGTCTTCTACGGCCTGGACTGGGTCGCGACCGTCCCGCCGACGATCGCGCTGTGCCGGGAGCAGTACGGCGAGGACAGCGCGATCGTCTTCGGCTGGGTGCTGGCCTCGCACCAGGTGGGCGCGGCGCTGGTGGCGTTCCTGGGCGGTCTGGCGCGGGACGTCTTCGGCTCGTACGACCTGGTCTGGTACGCCTCGGGGGCGCTGTGCGCGGTGGCCGCGCTGATGGCGATGGTGATCCGGCGCCACCGCGCCACCGACCCGGCCCGGGCCCTGGCCTGACCGGCCGGAACACCGGGCCGGTCAGCCGGTTCAGCCCGCCGGTTCAGCCCGCCGGTTCAGCCCGCCGTAACGGTCGACTTCAGGGTGCCGTCCGGTGCGGCGAGCAGGACCGGGGTGTCCGCTCCGCCCAGGTCACGGACGGCGGCCCGGTCGGCCTCGCTCACGCCCTCGGCCGCGCTGACCACGGCCGCGGCCTCCAGGGACTGGGCGCCGCTGGCCACGGCCATCGCGACGGCGGTCCGCAGCGCGCTGAGCTTGAGGGACTCCAGCTCCACGGTCCCGGCGACGTACGTACGGCCCGTCTCGTCGCGCACCGCCGCGCCCTCGGGTACCGCGTTGCGGGCCCGGGCACTGCGCGCCAGCGTGATGATCTTGCTGTCCTCGGGGTTGATCCCGGTACCGCCGTTGGCGATATCACTGTCCGTCATGCCCGAAAGCATAGGAGCGCCTCGGCGGGGCCGTACAACGGCCCCGCCGAGGCGCTCTCCCCTCCATGCCTCCCGGCACCCCGGCTCGGATCACCGCCGGGGACGCCAGGAACGGATCGCGTTCGAAGAACAGATCTTGCTTGGCGGAAGCAAACCTAAACGTAAAGTAAGAGAATCCGTAGATCTTGCGGTCCGGCAAAATTGTGACCTTGCTCCCAGCCGGTCCCGCCCGGCGGCGGGCCCCCGGCCCTCAGGGCCGGTCGAGCCGCAGCCGCTCCGCGCGCGGCAGCCCCGCCACCACCAGGTCGTACGAGTCCTCGACCAGCTCCCTGACCATGGCGTCCGGGAGCCCGCCCACGGTCACCGTGTTCCAGTGCCGCTTGTTCATGTGCCAGCCCGGCACGATCGCCTCGTGCTCGGCGCGCAGCCGGACCGCCGCTTCCGGTTCGCACTTGAGATTGACCTTGAGCGGGGTCCCGTCGAGCGCCGAGAGCGCGAACACCTTGCCCAGCACCTTGAAGACCGAGGTCTCCGGGTTGAACGGGAACTCCTCGGCCACGGCGTTGAATCCGAGGCAGAGGGCGCGCAGCTCGGCGGGTGTCATGCGGTCTCCTCCTTGACGGCCGGCTCCGGCTGGACCGGTTCGACCAGCACGGTGACGATCTTGTTCCGGCGGCCCGCCGGGGACTCGGCGGTCAGCCGCAGCGAGCGGCCGTCGGGCAGCTCCTGGAGCGCGGACGCGCCCGCGATCGGCACCCGGCCGAGGGCCTTGGCCAGCAGCCCGCCGACCGTTTCCACGTCCTCGTCGTCGAAGTCCTCCACCCCGAACAGCTCGCCGAGGTCGGTGATGTCGAGACGGGCCGTCACCCGGTAGCGGTCGTCGCCGAGTTCCTCGACGGGCGGCAGCTCCCGGTCGTACTCGTCGGTGATCTCGCCGACGATCTCCTCCAGGATGTCCTCGATGGTGACGATCCCGGCCGTGCCGCCGTATTCGTCGATGACGACGGCGACGTGGTTGCGGACCTGCTGCATCTCGCGCAGCAGGTCGCCCGCGTTCTTCGTGTCGGGCACGAAGACCGCCGGGCGCATGGCGGTGGTGACGAGCTCGGACTCGGCCTCGCGGCTGACGTGGGTCTTGCGGACCAGGTCCTTGAGGTAGACGACGCCGACGATGTCGTCCTCGTTCTCCCCGGTGACCGGTATGCGCGAGAAACCGGACCGCAGCGCGAGCGTGGTCGCCTGACGGATCGTCTTGTACCGCTCGATGCAGATGAGGTCGGTGCGCGGCACCATCACCTCGCGCACCAGGGTGTCGCCGAGCTCGAAGACCTGGTGCACCATCCGGCGCTCGTCGTCCTCGATCAGCGATTCCTTCTCCGCCAGGTCCACCATCGCGCGCAGCTCGGCCTCGGAGGCGAACGGCCCCTTGCGGAAGCCCTTCCCGGGGGTCAGCGCGTTGCCGATGAGGATGAGGAGCTGCGGGACCGGGCCCATCACCCGGGCCAGCGGGACCAGTACGTACGCCGCCGCGGTCGCGGTGTTCAGCGGGTGCTGGCGGCCGATCGTACGGGGGGAGACGCCCACCGCGACGAAGGAGACCAGCACCATCACGGCGATGGCGGTGAGCAGCGCCCGCCAGTTGTCGCCGAGGGCGTCGAGGCACACGTAGGTGACGAGGACGCCCGCCGCCATCTCGCAGGTGACCCGCACCAGCAGGGCCACGTTGAGATAGCGGGTCGGGTCGCCGACCACCTGGGCGAGCTTGGCGCTGCCGCGCCGTCCCTCGCGCACGGCCTGCTCGGCGCGGAAGCTGGACATGCGGGCGATCCCGGACTCGGCGCAGGCCGCGAACCAGGCCACCACGACCAGCAGGACCGCTCCGGTGATCAGCTGGGGAGCGGTCACGAGACGGTGGGGGCGGGCGACGCGCCGGTCATGCCGCGCTCGCCCCGCCAGCCGTCCACGATGGCCGCCTGCAGGCCGAACATCTCGGCCTTCTCGTCGGGCTCCTCGTGGTCGTAGCCGAGCAGGTGCAGCACTCCGTGGACGGTGAGGAGCTGGAGCTCCTCGTCCATGGAGTGCTGCGTCGGGGCGTCCTCGCCCTGCTTCTTGGCGACCTCGGGGCAGAGCACGATGTCACCGAGGAGTCCCTGCGGAGGCTCCTCCTCGTCCTTCGACGGCGGACGCAGCTCGTCCATCGGGAAGGACATGACGTCGGTGGGCCCGGGCAGGTCCATCCACTGGATGTGCAGCTGCTCCATCGCGGCCTCGTCGACCACGATGACGGACAGCTCGGACAGCGGGTGGATCCTCATCCGGGTGAGGGCGTAGCGGGCGATGTCGAGGATCGCCTGCTCGTCTACATCGGTTCCGGACTCGTTGTTGACGTCGATCGACATGGTGCTTCCGGACTACTTCCCGTTGTGGCTGTCGTACTGCTCGTACGCGTCGACGATACGGCCGACGAGCTTGTGCCGGACGACATCCTCGGAGGTGAGCCGCGAGAAGTGGATGTCCGGGACCCCTTCGAGGATCTCCTGGACCTGCCGCAGACCGCTCTTGGCCCCGCCCGGGAGGTCGACCTGGGTCACGTCACCGGTGACGACGATCTTCGAGTCGAACCCGAGCCGGGTCAGGAACATCTTCATCTGCTCGGGGGTGGTGTTCTGCGCCTCGTCGAGCACGACGAAGGCCTCATTGAGGGTGCGACCCCTCATGTACGCCAGCGGCGCCACCTCGATGGTGCCCGCCGCCATCAGGCGGGGGATCGAGTCCGGGTCGATCATGTCGTGCAGGGCGTCGTAGAGCGGGCGCAGGTAGGGGTCGATCTTGTCGAAGAGGGTGCCGGGCAGGAAGCCCAGGCGCTCTCCGGCCTCGACCGCCGGGCGGGTCAGGATGATCCGGCTGACCTGCTTGGACTGCAGGGCCTGGACCGCCTTGGCCATCGCCAGGTAGGTCTTGCCGGTACCGGCGGGGCCGATGCCGAAGACGATCGTGTTCTTGTCGATCGCGTCGACGTAGCGCTTCTGGTTGAGGGTCTTGGGGCGGATGGTGCGGCCGCGGCTGGAGAGGATGTTCTGGGTGAGCACCTCGGCCGGGCTCTCCTCCTCGCCGGCCTTGCCCCCGGGGCTCTCGCCATTGGCGCGGAGCATCGCGATCGACCGTTCCACTGCGTCCTCCGTCATCGGCTCTCCGGTGCGGAGCACCAGCATCATCTCGTCGAACAGGCGCTGGATGAGGGCGACTTCCGCCGCGTCCCCGACCGCGCGTACCTGGTTGCCCCGCACGTGGATGTCGGTGGCGGGGAAGGCCCGCTCGATCACGCGCAAGAGGGCGTCTCCCGATCCGAGTACCGTCACCATCGGGTGCTTGGCCGGAACGGTGAAGTGGGCTCGTGCCTGCCCCGGCAGTGCGGGGGTGCGGGCTGTCGGTGTCTGAGTCATGGGCCGGCTCTGAGGCCTGCACATACCTCCCGTCGAGGGGTCTCGCCGATCGACGACCCTCTGGATTACCAAGCGTACGACTCCGGCCCCGGTTGCCCGAAAGGATTTCTCCGGTCCCCGGGGCAGGTCACGGCCCGGACCGCTACGCGGAGTGGCGGAACCCGATCGTGGGGACCGCGCGGCGCCGGGCCCCGGCCCGGCGCGCCTCCTCGGCGGCCGCGGCGGCGTCCTCGGGCAGCAGGCCGTCCAGGAAGCCGTAGTGCCGCATCCCCTCGGGGACCCCGCCCGGCCGCGCCCGCAGCCCGTGCCACCAGTGGGCCACCTCCGGCCAGCCGGGGGCGGACAGCGAGCCGCCGAACTCCTGGACCGACAGGGCCGCGGTCAGCCCCGCGAAGGCGAGCCGGTCGGCGAGCGGCCAGCCCGCGAGGGTGCCGGTGACGAACCCCGCCACGTACACGTCGCCCGCGCCCGTGGGGTCCAGGGCCTCCACCTCGATCGCCGGGACCTCGGCGCTCTCCCCGGTCCGGCCGTCCACCGCGTACGAGCCCTGCGCGCCCATGGTGACCACCGCGATCGGCACCCGCTCCGCCAGCGCCCGGGCGGCCGCCCGGGGGCAGGCCGCGCCGGTGTACCGCATCGCCTCGGCGGCGTTCGGCAGGAAGGCCTCGCAGTGCTCCAGGTCGCCCAGCGCCGCCAGGTCCCAGCGCCCGCTCTCGTCCCAGCCGACGTCCGCGAAGACCCGGGCACCGCGGCGGGCGGCCGCGGCGATCCACTCCTCGCGGCGCCCGGGGGCCAGTGAAGCGACCGCGGCCCTGGCCCGGGGCGGACAGTCCGGGATGGGGTCGGTGGCGGCTCCAGGGGGCGCCTCGTGGCCGTGCGAGACCATCGTGCGCTCGCCCTCGTAGGCCATCGAGACGGTGACGGGCGAATGCCAGCCCGGAATCCGGCGCGACATCGCCAAGTCGATGCCCTCGCCCTGCTCCAGCGCGTCCCAGCAGTACTCGCCGTAGTGGTCGTCACCGAAGGCGGCGGCGAGCGAGGTGTGCAGCCCGAGCCGGGCCAGCGCGGTCGCCATGTTGGCGACTCCGCCGGGGCTGGAACCCATGCCGCGCGCCCAGGACTCCGTACCGCGCACCGGGGCCGAGTCGAGGCCGGTGAAGATGATGTCGAGGAAGACCGTGCCGGTCAGGAAGACATCGCAGTCCGGGTCCCGGGGCGACCGGAGCGGACCGAGAGGGTCCACCTGCTCGCCGGAGGCTCTGTTCCGGCTCTGGATGCTGTTCCGACTGGTCACGGCATGTTCCCCGTTTCGTGCGCGGCGTGGAGGATCCGGAAGGCCGCCGTCCCTACCCGGGCCGGACCGGCGCAAAACCCAGTGTGGCCCAAGTCACCGGAGGAACGCTCTTCTCCTCAACTCCGGTCACTTGATAGATATTGGCCCCCGCTTCTCACGCGGTGCCTCGAACCGCCCGCGCACCACCTGGATCCCCCGTGTCCGACCACGCCCCGGAGCACCCCGCCTCCTGGCCCCTCGTAGCCCTCTTCACGGCCGGTTACGTCGCCCCCTACCTGCTGCCCACGGTGGTCGGACGCCTCGACGCGTACCTTCCGTTGGGCCCCGCCGAGGCGGGGCTGATCGGCTCCGCGCTGCTGCTCGGTTCCGCCGCCGCCGGGTTCGTCCTCGCCTCCCGCATCCCGCGGCACGGGCCGCGGCCGCTCGCCCGGCTCGGGCTGCTGCTCGCCGTCCTGGGCTACGGCGCGGCCGCCGCGACGTCCCTGCTGCCGCTCGTCGTCGCGGGCTCCGTGGTCGGCGGGTTCGGTTCCGGTACGGCCACCGCCGTCGCCGCCTCCGGGATCGCCGGCCGCCGGGACCCGCACCGCGCCTCCGCCCTGGGGCTGCTGTCGGTGTCGGCGACCGCCGGTGCGCTGTACCTGACGCTGCCCCGGCTCGGGGGCGGCCACGGGCTGCCCTTCGCCGCGATCGCGCTGGTCGCGGCGCTGGCCTGGCCCGCCACGGGGCGGCTGGCCGGGCCGTCGGGCCCCGGTGGGCGCGGCGCCGTACGGGCCCGCGCCGGGCGGCTGCCGTACCCGCGGGCCGGGGCGGTGCTGGCCGGGGCGCTGATGCTGTGGTCGCTGGCCCAGAACGCGCTGTGGGGGGTCAGCGGCCGCATCGGGTCCCAGCAGGCGGGCCTGTCGGAGGTGGCCCTGGGCATGGTCTTCGCGGCCGCGCTGGGGGCCGGGCTGCTCGGGGTCGGCGCCGCGTCCGCGCTGGGCGCGCGGCTCGGGCGGGCGGTGCCGATCGGGGTGGGTACAGCGCTGATCGCGCTGTGCGTGCTCGCCGCGTCCTCGGCGCGCGGCCCGGTCTCGTTCGCGGCGGGCGAGATCGTGTGGAACGCGCTGTACCCGGTGGTCCTCTCGTACGCCATCGGCCTCGCCGCGGCCCTGGATCCGCGCGGGCGCTGGGCGGTGCTGGCGGGTTCGGCGTCCTCGCTCGGGGTGGCCTGCGGCCCGGTCACGGGCAGTGTGCTGGCCGAGCGGGCGGGCTTCCCGGTGATGGGGGTGGTGCTCGGCGGGCTGCTGCTGGCGGTGGCGCTGCCGCTGACGGCGGTCGCGCTGCACGCGGGCGGGCGGCCGCTGGTGCCGGGTTCGGTGCGGCGCCGGGGCGGGGCCCCGGCCGCCGTCCTGGCGGCGGGTGCGGGGGCGGCGGCCGCGGGGCGGGTGCCCCGGGTGGGCGCGCCGGAGCTGACGGTCGCCGAGATCGCCGTACGGCCGCTGCCGGGGCGGGGGCTGCCGGGGCGGGCGCCGTTGCGGGTGCTGCTGCGGTCCCCGGCGGCCCGCTATCCGCGCTTGGGCAGCGGGACCCGGGCCAGGTCGGCCGCGATGGTCAGCTCGCCCTCGAACCCGGCGGCGCGGGCCTCGCGTTCGAAGTCGTCCGGGTCCGGGTAGCGCTGCGAGAAGTGGGTCAGTACGAGGTGGCGGACGCCGGCCGCGCGGGCGACGCGGGCGGCCTGGGCCGCCGTCAGGTGTCCGTGGTCGGTGGCGAGGCGTTCGTCGGCGTCCAGGAAGGTGGACTCGATGACCAGCATGTCGCAGCCCTCGGCGAGGGCGTCGACGCCGGGGCAGAGCCGGGTGTCCATGACGAAGGCGAAGCGCTGGCCGGGCTTGTGCTCGCTGACCTCGTCGAGGGTGACGCCGTTCAGCTCGCCGTCGCGCATGAGCCGGCCGACGTCGGGGCCCTTGATGCCGTGGCGGGCGAGGAGTTCGGGCACCATGCGGCGTCCGTCGGGCTCGGTGATCCGGTAGCCGAAGGACTCCACGGGGTGCGAGAGCAGGCGGGCCTCCAGCGTGTACGCCGGCCCGCTCGCCAGGACCCCGTCCGCGGCCACCGGGGCCTCGGCCAGCTTGACCGTCTCGCGGTAGGCGGTCGCGTACCGCAGGCGGTCGAAGAACTTCTGCCCCGAGGCCGGGTAGTGCGCGGTGACGGGGTGCGGGACCTGGTCGAGGTTGATGCGCTGGATCACCCCGGCGAGGCCGAGGCTGTGGTCGCCGTGGAAGTGGGTGACGCAGATCCGGTTGATGTCGTGCGCGGCGACTCCGGCCCGCAGCATCTGGCGCTGCGTGCCCTCGCCCGGGTCGAAGAGGATGCCCTCGCCGTCCCAGCGCAGGAGGTAGCCGTTGTGGTTGCGGTGGCGGGTGGGCACCTGGCTGGCGGTGCCCAGCACCACGAACTCGCGTACGGACACGGCTATCCCGGGGGCCATTCGAGACCACGGCCGCCGAGCACGTGGGCGTGCGCGTGGAAGACGGTCTGGCCTGCGCCGACGCCGGTGTTGAGGACGATCCGGTAGCCGGAGCCGTCGATCTTCTCCTGCGCGGCGACCTCGCCGGCGGCGCGCAGCACGTCACCGGCGATGGCGGGCTCGGCGGCGGCGAGAGAGGCGGCGTCGGGGTAGTGGACCTTGGGGATGACCAGGACGTGGGTGGGCGCCTTGGGGTTTATGTCCCGGAAGGCGAAGGTCGTCTCGGTCTCGTGGACGACGGTCGCGGGGATCTCACCCTTGACGATCTTGCAGAACAGGCAGTCAGCCTGAGGTTCCCCGGCCATTGCGGCGCCTCCGTATGCGGTGATCGACTCCCCGCATCGTAACGGTCCCCCACGACACGCAGCCGAGGCAGCCGATCCGGGCCCGCCAAAATCAGCCCGTCCGGCGTTTGAGGACCCGCCGGAGGCAACACCGGCACAAAAGCCGCGGCCCGCCCTCGCCTCCGGCGGCGCCTCGAACGCCGGCGAGGCTGAATGTGCGGCCAAGGATCCGCGGCCAGGGCCGGCGGCAGCGCCCCGTACGCACCCCGGGCGAATCAGCCGGCCGTGATCGGCCCGAGGTAGGTGCCGCCGGAGACGTCGATGGCCTGACCGGTCACCCAGCGCCCCCGCGGACCGGCCAGGAAGGCCACCACGTCCGCGACGTCCTCCGGCTCGCCGATCCGCCCGAGCGCGGTGATCGACTCGAGCCCGGCGACCGCCTCCGGCACCGTGGCATAGGCGGCGACCATGTCGGTCAGCACCACCCCGGGTTCCACCGTGTTCACGGTGATCCCGCGCCGGCCCAACTCGTTGGCCAGCGAGGGCCCGACGGCCGCCAGCGCCGCCTTGGTGACGGTGTAGCCGATCTGGAGGGGGTTCGCGATCCGGGTGGCCGCCGAGCCCATGTTGACGATCCGTCCGCCGTCCCGCAGCAAGGGCAGCACCCTCTGCACCACGAAGATCGGCGTGCTCACATTGACCGCCAGGAGCCGCCCGAACTCCTCCTCGGTGAGCTGCCCGATCGAACCGACCGCGTGCATGCCCGCGTTGTTGACCAGAATGTCCAGACCGTCCGCGTCATGATCCGCCAGCCCGGCGGTGAGCCCCTCGAACAGCCGGTCCACCGCGCCGCTCTCACCGAACAGGGCCCGCACCGCGAACGCCCGCCCGCCGGCCTCGGCGATCCGCGCCACGGTCTCCGCGGCAGCTTCCTCATTGCCCCCGTAGTGGACCGCGACCAGCGCCCCCTCGGCGGCGAGCCGCAGGGCGACCGCACGCCCGATCCCCCGCGAGCCGCCCGTCACCAGCGCGGTCTTGCCGTCCAGCTCCCCCATGCCCGACTCCCCTCCCGACGCCCCGGCCGGATCCGGGAACGATCCACCCTAAGCGGCCGCGGTGAGGCGCGCCGGTGCCCCGTCGGCCAAGGATCGGCACGCGCCGTCGGCCAACCCGCCTACGACCAGCGGCCCGTGCGGGCCAGGAGGACGGAGACCGCCGCGGTGCCGGCGGTCGAGGTGCGCAGGACGGACCGCCCCAGGCGGTACGGCTTGGCGCCCGCCTCCGCGAACACGGCCAGCTCCTCCGGCGAGACCCCTCCCTCGGGCCCGACCACGAGCACGATGGACCCCGCGGCCGGCAGCTCGGCCGTCGCCAGCGCCGCGGACGCCGCGTCGCGGTCCTCGTGCAGGACCATCGCCAGGTCCGCCCCCGCCAGCAGCGCGGCGACCTGCTTGGTGGACATGGCCTCCGCGACCTCCGGGAAGCGGACCCGCCGGGACTGCTTACCGGCCTCCCGCGCGGTCGCCCGCCACTTCCCCAGGGCCTTCGCCCCCCGGTCCCCGCGCCACTGCGTGATGCACCGCGAGGCCTGCCACGGCACCACCGCGTCGACCCCGGTCTCGGTCATCGTCTCGACGGCGACCTCACCCCGGTCCCCCTTCGGGAGCGCCTGGACCACGGTGATCCGTACCGTCGGCAGCGGCTCCTCGTGTACCGAGTCCACCGCCACCACCAGCCGGTCCTTGCCCTCCGCCGCCTTGACCACGGCTTCGGCCCAGCGGCCGCGGCCGTCCGCGAGGACCACCGCCTCGCCGGGGTTCAGCCGCTTCACGGACACCGCGTGGCGGCCTTCGGAACCCTCCAGGACGAACTCCGGCCCCGCGGGGACCTCTTCGACCACGAACACGGGGGCGGTCATGACGCACTCCTCATTCTCAGCATCCGCAACGCACTCTGCGCTTCGGCCAGTTCGGCCGCCAGCACCTCCACCAGCTGTCCGGCGGGCAGCGGCCGGGCCAGCCGGTGGCCCTGGCCCGCCCACAGGGCCATGCCCTGCGGGTCCCCGGCCGCCGCCGCGGCCTTGCGCAGGCCGGAGGTGATGTGGTGGACCTGGGGATAGGCGGCGGGGGCGTACGGCCCGTGCTCCCGCATGAACCGGTTGACCAGCCCCCGGGCCGGACGGCCGGAGAAGGCCCGGGTGAGCTCCGTGTGCGCGAACAGCGGGTCGGTCAGCGCCTTCTTGTGCAGCGGGTCGGCGCCCGACTCCGGGCAGGCCAGGAAGGCCGTACCGAGCTGCGCGGCCTCCGCGCCCGCCGCGAGCACGGCGGCGATCTGCGAGCCCCGCATGAGGCCGCCCGCCGCGACAATCGGGAGGCCGACCGCTTCCCGTACCTGCGCGACCAGCGCCAGCAGACCGACGCCCGCCGTCCCGTCGGCGTGCGGGTCGTCGCGGTGCGTGCCCTGGTGGCCGCCCGCCTCGATGCCCTGGACGCAGACGGAGTCGGCGCCCGCGGTCTGGGCCGTGCGGGCCTCGTCGACGGAGGTCACGGTGACCACGGTGCGGGTACCGGCCTGGCGCAGGGCGGCGAGCACCTCGGCCGGGGGACAGCCGAAGGTGAAGGAGACCACCGGAACGGGGTCCTCCAGAAGGATGGCGAGTTTGGCCTCGTAGCCGTCGTCGCAGGTGCCGACGGTGTCCTCGGGGGCGATCGAGACCCCGTACCAGTTGGCCTCGCCGGCCAGCTGTCCCCGGTAGGCCTCGACGGCCGCGGGGTCGACCGCGTTGGTCTGCGGCAGGAAGAGGTTGACGCCGAAGGGGCGCCGGGTCAGCCCGCGCAGCCGTTTGATCTCCTGGTACATGCCGTCGGCGGTTTTGTAGCCGCCGGCCAGGAAGCCCAGCCCGCCCGCCTCGCACACGGCGGCCGCGAGCGGCGGGCAGGAACCGCCGCCCGCCATGGGGGCCTGCACGATCGGGTACTGGTTTAGACCGTTCGGTGCGGAGGACATGCCCAGCATCGTGCCATGCCCCCCGCACCAGACCGAATCGTGCAATTCGCCTGGCATAGTCCGGTTCCCCGGACCGTTGCGGCTCCTGTTCCGGCGACCGGTCCGCCGCGTGTCCTACCGCCCGTTGAAGGCGTCCTTCAGCCGGCTGAAGAGGCCCTGCTGCCCGGGCTGGAACTGGCCGGTGGGCCGCTCCTCGCCGCGCAGCTTCGCGAGCTGGCGCAGCAGTTCCTCCTGCTGCGCGTCCAGCTTGTTCGGGGTGATGACCTCGACGTGGACGATCAGGTCGCCCCGGCCGCCGCCGCGCAGGTGCGTGACGCCGCGGCCGTGCAGCGGGATGGACTGGCCCGACTGGGTGCCGGGGCGGATGTCCACCTCTTCCATGCCGTCCAGGGTTTCCAGCGGGCACTTCGTGCCGAGGGAGGCCGCCGTCATCGGGATGGTGACCGTGCAGTGCAGGTCGTCGCCCCGACGCTGGAAGGTCGAGTGCGGCAGCTCGTGGATCTCGACGTACAGGTCACCGGCGGGGCCGCCGCCGGGGCCGACCTCGCCCTCGCCCGCGAGCTGGATGCGGGTGCCGTTCTCGACACCGGCCGGGATCTTGACCGTCAGCGTGCGGCGGGAGCGGACCCGGCCGTCGCCCGCGCACTCGGGGCACGGGGTGGGGACCACGGTGCCGAAGCCCTGGCACTGCGGGCAGGGGCGCGAGGTCATGACCTGGCCCAGGAAGGACCGGGTGACCTGCGAGACCTCACCGCGGCCGCGGCACATGTCGCACGTCTGCGCCGAGGTGCCGGGTGCGGCGCCCTCACCGGAGCAGGTGGTGCAGACGACGGCCGTGTCGACCTGGATGTCCTTGGTCGTCCCGAAGGCCGCCTCGTCGAGTTCCAGGTCGAGGCGGATCATGGCGTCCTGGCCGCGGCGGGTCCGCGAGCGCGGTCCGCGCTGCGAGGCCTGGCCGAAGAAGGCGTCCATGATGTCCGAGAAGTTGCCGAAGCCACCGGCTCCGAACCCGCCCGCGCCACCGCCGCCCGAGGAGGACAGCGGGTCGCCGCCGAGGTCGTAGACCTGCTTCTTCTGCGGGTCCGAGAGCACCTCGTAGGCCGCGTTGATCTCCTTGAAGCGCTCCTGCGTCTTCGGATCCGGATTCACATCCGGGTGGAGTTCACGCGCGAGGCGCCGGAAGGCCTTCTTGATCTCGTCCTGGGATGCGTCGCGGCGCACGCCGAGTACGGCGTAGTAGTCCGTGGCCACTTACGACTCCGCCAGGATCTGTCCGACGTAACGTGCCACTGCGCGTACCGCTCCCATCGTTCCGGGGTAGTCCATGCGGGTCGGTCCGACCACGCCGAGTTTGGCGACTGCTTCGCCGCCCGAACCGTAACCGACCGAGACGACCGACGTGGAGTTCAGCCCCTCGTAGGCGTTCTCGTGCCCGATCCGTACGGCCATTCCCGACTCACTGGCCTCGCCCAGCAGCTTGAGGAGCACGACCTGCTCCTCCAGCGCTTCGAGCACCGGCCTGATCGTCAGGGGGAAATCGTGTCCGAAGCGGGTGAGATTGGCGGTTCCGCCGATCATCAGCCGTTCTTCGGCGTCCTCCACGAGGCATTCGAGGAGGGTCGCGAGGACGGTGGAGACCGTCGCCCGGTCGTCGGTCTCGAAGGACTCGGGAAGGTCCTGCACCAGCGGCGGCACGTCGGTGAACCGACGGCCGACGACCCGGCTGTTGAGCCGGGCCCGCAGGTCTGCCAGGGAGGTCTCCCCGAAGGGCGTCTGGCAGTCGATGAGCCGCTGCTCGACCCGGCCGGTGTCCGTGATCAGTACGAGCATCAGGCGGGCCGGGGCCAGCGACAGGAGCTCGACGTGGCGGACGGTGGAGCGGGTCAGGCTCGGGTACTGGACGACGGCGACCTGCCGGGTGAGCTGTGCGAGCAGCCGCACCGTGCGGCCGACCACGTCGTCGAGGTCGACGGCGCCGTCGAGGAAGTTCTGGATGGCCCGGCGCTCGGGGGTCGACAGCGGTTTGACCCCCGCCAGCCGGTCCACGAAGAGGCGGTAGCCCTTGTCCGTCGGGATGCGCCCCGCGCTGGTGTGGGGCTGGGCGATGTAGCCCTCTTCCTCCAGCACGGCCATGTCGTTGCGCACGGTGGCGGGCGAGACGCCGAGCCGGTGCCGCTCGGTGAGCGCCTTGGAGCCGACCGGCTCCTCCGTCCCGACGTAGTCCTGGACGATGGCGCGGAGCACTTCGAGTCTGCGTTCGCTGAGCATCGCGCACACCTCCATCTGTGATGCCTGTTCGCTGGGCCGTCGTGAGGGGGCCGCTGGCACTCGCGGTCGGGGAGTGCCAGAGATCCCCCGGTCAGTGTACGGCGGGTACGCACGGCGTTAGCAAGGGCGGCCCGTCAAGGTACCGCGCGGGGGGCGGCCGCTCGACTAGCGTCGCGGCATGGACGTGAGTTGGGAAGGGTCGGGCTGGGAACGGCTGACCGGGCGCTGCGGCCGGCTGCGCCTGCCGGTGTGGGACTGCACCGCGGGGCTGGTGGTGGGGGACGACGCGGTCCTGCTGATCGACCCGGGTTCGTGCCTGCGCGAGGGGGCCGGACTGCGGGTGGCGGCGGAGCGGATGACGGGCCGCCGGGTGACGCATCTCGCATTCACGCACGGCCATTTCGATCACGTGCTGGGCGCGGCGGCCTTCCCCGGCGCCGAGGTCTTCGGCGCGGTGGGCCTCGACGCGCTGCTGGCCACCGGCCGTGACGAGCTGCGCGAGGACGCCGTCCGGAACGGGCTGGCGCGGGCCGAGGCCGCCGAGGCGGCGGACCGGCTGGTCGTGCCGGGCCATCCGGTGTCGGGCGAGTGGACGCTGGAACTGGGCGGGGTGCAGGTGCTGCTGGCCAATGTCGGTCCCGGGCACACCGGGCACGACCTGGCGGTGTGCGTGCCGGGCGAGCGGGAGGTGGTCTTCTGCGGGGACCTGGTGGAGGAGTCCGGGGAGCCGCAGGCGGGCCCGGACGCGGTGCCGGGGCGCTGGCCCGCCGCCCTGGACCGGCTGCTGTCGCTGGGCGGGGACGACGCGCTGTACGTGCCCGGTCACGGAGCGGTGGTCGACGCGGGCTTCGTGCGTGCGCAACGCGACACACTGGCCCTGCGGTACGGCGTGTCGCGTGCGTGAGGGCGCGGGGCCTCCTAGCGTCGGCCGGATGCGTGAGTACTCGCCCGACCTGACCCCCGCGTGGAAGCGCCCCCGGCCCGTCCCCGAGGTCCCCGCGGACCTCGACGTGGTGGTCGAGGAGGCCGGTACGGGCTTCTGCGGGGCCGTGGTCGGCTGCGAGGCGGGCACGGTGACCCTGGAGGACCGCTTCGGCAAGCGGCGGGTGTTCCCGATGGAACCGCGCGGCTTCCTGCTGGACGGGGCCGTGGTGACCCTGGTGCGGCCCTCCCGGGCCCCCGCGGCGCCCGCGCGCACGGCCTCGGGCTCGATCGCGGTCCCGGGGGCGCGGGCCCGGGTGGCGCGGGCGGGGCGGATCTACGTCGAGGGGCGCCACGACGCCGAGCTGGTGGAGCGGGTCTGGGGCGACGACCTGCGCATCGAGGGCGTGGTGGTGGAGTACCTGGAGGGCATCGACGACCTCCCGGCGATCGTGGCGGACTTCGGGCCGGGGCCGGACGCGCGGCTGGGCGTCCTGGTCGACCACCTGGTGCCCGGCTCGAAGGAGTCCCGCATCGCGGCCGCGGTGACGTCCCCGGACGTCCTGATCGCGGGCCACCCGTACATCGACGTCTGGCAGGCGGTGAAGCCGTCCGCCCTCGGCATCCCGGCCTGGCCGGTGGTCCCGCGCGGCCAGGACTGGAAGACGGGCATCTGCCACGCCCTGGGCTGGCCCCCCAACACGGGCGCCGCCTGGCAGCAAATCCTGTCCCGCGTCCACTCCTACCAGGACCTGGAACCGGCCCTCCTGGGCCGAGTGGAAGAACTGATCGACTTCGTCACGACCCCCTGACCCCCACCCGCCCCGGCCGGGCAGGCGGGCGGGCCCTCAACCGCCGGGCGGCTGATTCCGCCCGGCCGTCACCCGGAGGGCAACCGACCAAACGCCGCCCCATCCAGCCACGCCGACGCTTGAGACACCCCCGGAGAGCAACCGACCAAACGCCGCCCAACCCAGCCACGCCGACGCATGAGGCACCCCCGGAGAGCAACCGACCAAACGCCGCCCAACCCAGCCACGCCGACGCTTGAGACACCCCCAGAGGGCAGACCGGGCCGCGCGCCGCCCAACCCAGCCTCGCCGGCGTTTGAGGCGCCCCCGGAGGGCAACCGACCAAGCGCCACCCAACCCAGCCTCGCCCACTTGAGGTACCCCCGGAGGGCAACCGACCCCGCGCCGCTCAACCCAGCCTCGCCGACGCTTGAGACACCCCCGGAGAGCAACCGACCAAACGCCGCCCAACCCAGCCACGCCGACGCATGAGGCACCCCCGGAGAGCAACCGACCAAGCGCCGCCCCATCCAGCCTCGCCGGCGTTTGAGGCGCCCCCGGAGGGCAGACCGGGCCGCGCGCGGTCGACGGGACCAGGCGCCGCCGTGGCACCCCGGTCCGGGGACAGCTGGGCCAGGACGCCGAGTGCGGCTGGGCTCGCCCTCCGGGGCGCCTCGAACGCCGGCGAGGCTGGAGGCACAGCCAGTCACACGGCAGCCGGAGGCTCCGGGGCCCGGCCCCGGGGCCCGGTCAGTCCACCAGGTCGCGGACCACCGCGTCGGCCAGGAGGCGGCCCCGCAGGGTCAGTACAGCCCGCCCGGCCGCGTAGGGCCCGGCCTCCAGCAGCCCGTCCCCGAGCGCCCGGCGCGACGCCGCCAGCCCGGCCGCCGCGAGCAGCGCCAGCGGTACGCCGTCCGCCAGCCGCAGCTCCAGCAGGATCCGCTCCACCCGCCGGTCCTCGTCCGAGAGCAGCTCCCGCCCGGCCCCGGGAGAGCGACCGGCGCCCAGCGCAGCGGCGTACGCACCGGGGTGCTTCACGTTCCACCACCGCACGCCCCCCACGTGCGAGTGGGCCCCGGGCCCCGCCCCCCACCAGTCGGCCCCGCGCCAGTACAGCTCGTTGTGCAGGCAGCGCCCGGCCTGCGAGGTCGCCCAGTTCGACACCTCGTACCAGTGGTACCCGGCCTCCGCCATGACCGAGTCCGCGATCAGATAGCGGTCGGCGTGCACGTCGTCGTCGGTCATCGGGACCTCGCCCCGCCGGATCCGGCGCGCCAGCTGCGTGCCCTCCTCCACGATCAGGGCGTAGGCACTGATGTGGTCCGGCCCGGCCCCCAGCGCGGCGGCGAGCGTGGCCCGCCAGTCGTCGTCGGATTCGCCGGGGGTGCCGTAGATCAGGTCGAGGTTGACGTGCTCGAAGCCCGCCGCCCGCGCCTCCGCGACGCACGCCTCGGGGCGCCCGGGGGTGTGCGTGCGGTCCAGCACCTTCAGGACGTGCTGCCTGGCGCTCTGCATGCCGAAGGAGACCCGGTTGAAGCCGCCCTCCCGCAGCTCGGCGAGGTACCGCGGGTCGACCGACTCCGGATTGGCCTCGGTGGTGATCTCCGCGTCCTCGGCCAGGCCGAATTCGTCCCGGATCGCCGCGAGCATCCGGACCAGGTCCGCGGCGGGCAGGAGCGTGGGCGTACCGCCGCCGACGAAGACCGTACGGACGGCGCGCGGGTCGTCGCCGAGCACCTTGCGGGCGAGGCGGACCTCGTCGATGAGGGTGTCGGCGTAGTTCTCGCGGGAGGCCAGGACGCCACCGGTGCCGCGCAGCTCGGTGGCGGTGTAGGTGTTGAAGTCGCAGTAGCCGCAGCGCGTGGCGCAGTACGGGACGTGCAGGTAGAACCCGAGCGGCCGGTCCCCCGCACCCACCAGGGCGTGCGACGGCAGCGCGCCGTCTTCGGGCATGGGTTCCCCGTCGGGGAGGGCGGAAGGCATGGGTCCATTGTCCCGCACGCCGAACCCGTCCTGGTTCGGCGTGCGGGGGACGACCGGGCCGGCCGCCTGGGCGGCGGGGTCCAGCGCGGGCGTCAGGCCTGGCTCAGCGGGTGTCGGGCCCGGCCCAGCGGGTGTCGGGCCCGGCCCGTCGCGCGTCAGGCCTCGTTCGAGCCCGCGTACATCTCGTCGATGAGCGCCTTGAACTCGCGCTCCACGACCGGCCGCTTCAGCTTGAGGCTGGGCGTGAGGTCGCCGTGCTCGACGTCCAGGTCGCGCGGCAGCAGGCGGAAGGTCTTGACCGTCTGCCAGCGCTGCAGGCCCTCGTTGAGGGTCTGTACGTACGTCTCGACCAGGCGGTTGGTCTCGGCCGCGGCCACGACCTCGGCGTACGTCTTGCCCTCCAGGCCGTTCTCGGCGGCCCAGCCGAGGATGGCGGGGCCGTCGAGGGCGATGAGCGCGGAGCAGAAGTTCCGGTCGGCGCCGTGGACGACGATGTTGGAGACGTAGGGGCAGATCGCCTTGAAGCGGCCCTCGACCTCGGCGGGGGCGACGTACTTCCCGCCCGAGGTCTTGATCAGGTCCTTCTTGCGGTCGGTGATGCGCAGGTAGCCGTCGGGGGACAGCTCGCCGATGTCGCCGGTGTGCAGCCAGCCGTCCGCTTCGAGCACCTCGGCGGTCTTGTCGGGCTGGTTGTGGTAGCCCTCCATGATGCCGGGACCGCGCAGCAGGATCTCGCCGTCGTCGGCGATGCGCACCTCGGTGCCGGGGAGCGGCTTGCCGACGGTGCCGGTGCGGTAGGCCTCGCCGGGGTTGACGAAGCTGGCGGCGCTGGACTCCGTCAGGCCGTAGCCCTCCAGGATGTTGATGCCCGCGCCGGCGAAGAAGTAGCCGATGTCGGGGGCGAGGGCGGCGGAGCCGGAGACGGCGGCGCGCAGGTTGCCGCCGAAGGCCTCGCGGAGCTTGCCGTAGACGAGCGCGTCGGCGACGCGGTGCTTGGCGGCGAGGGCGAGGGGGGCCTTGGCCTGACCGGTGCGGCGGAAGTTGTCCTGGGTGACCTGGGCGTATTCGCGGGCGACGGCGACCGACCACTTGAAGATCTTGTACTTGGCGCCACCGCCGGCCCGGGCCTTGGCCGCGACTCCGTTGTAGACCTTCTCGAAGATGCGCGGGACGGCCGCCATGTAGGTGGGCTGGACGATCGGCAGGTTCTCGATGATCTTGTCGATCCGGCCGTCGACGGCGGTGACGTGGCCGACCTCGATCTGGCCCGAGGTCAGCACCTTGCCGAAGACGTGCGCGAGCGGCAGCCACAGGTACTGGACGTCGGTCGCGGAGATCATGCCGGTGGCGACGGTGGCCTTGGCCATGTACGACCAGTTGTCGTGCGGCAGCCGGACGCCCTTGGGGCGGCCCGTGGTGCCCGAGGTGTAGATGAGGGTGGCGAGCTGATCGGCGGCGATCGCCGCGATCCGCTCCCGGACGGCCTCGGGGTGCTTGGCGAGGTGCTCGTTGCCGCGCGCCTCGAGGTCGGCGAGGGAGAGCACCCAGCCCTCCGGGTCACCGTCGGCCGCGATCGCGTCGGCCGCGTTGAGCACGATGACGTGCGCGAGGCCCGGGAGGTCGGCGCGGTGCGCGCGGGCCTTGGCGAGCTGGGCGGCGTCCTCGGCGATCAGCATGCGGCTGTCGGAGTCGGCGAGGATGAACGCCGATTCCTCGGCGTTGGTGCTCGGGTAGATCGTGGTGGTCGCGCCTCCGGCGCACATCACGCCGAGGTCGGCGAGGATCCACTCGACCCGGGTGCTGGAGGCGAGGGCCACGCGCTCCTCGGACCGGACCCCGAGGGTGATGAGGCCCGCGGCGATGGCGAAGACCCGTTCGGCCGCCTGACCCCAGCTGAGCGACTTCCACTCGTCCGGTCCCTGACCGGGCGCCGCGATGACCGGATAGCGGTAGGCCTCGCCGTTCGGAGTCGCGGCGACGCGCTCAAGGAAGAGGGCCGCCACGGAGGGCGGACGGTTCTCGATCATGGTCTGTGTGTCGCTCACGACATCCTCCGTACCGGTCCACGCGGCAGGGCGTGAAGACGTGGGGACTGGCGGGTTTCTTGTGACTGGCGAGTAACCAACGAGCAGTGATCAGAGTAGATGGCCGCCCCGCCAGTGCGTAAGGGCCGACAGGCGGCCGGTTCATAACGAAATCCGCAGCGCGGGCGCGGACGAAACGGGCCCCCGCGCAGGTGCGCGGGGGCCCGGGTCGGCCACGGGGGCGGGCTGCTTTCGGCCCGCCCGTGACGGGGGTTACTTCTTCTTGCCGCCGGACTCGTCGCTGGAGAGCACCGCGATGAAGGCCTCCTGGGGGACCTCCACGGAGCCGACCATCTTCATCCGCTTCTTGCCTTCCTTCTGCTTCTCCAGCAGCTTCCGCTTACGGGAGATGTCACCGCCGTAGCACTTGGCGAGGACGTCCTTGCGGATGGCGCGGATGGTCTCGCGGGCGATGACCCGGGAGCCGATGGCGGCCTGGATCGGGATCTCGAAGGCCTGCCGCGGGATGAGCTCGCGCAGCTTGGCGACGAGGCGCACACCGTAGGCGTAGGCGGCGTCCTTGTGCGTCACGGCGGAGAAGGCGTCGACCTTGTCGCCGTGCAGCAGGATGTCGACCTTGACCAGTCCGGAGGCCTGCTCGCCCGTGGGCTCGTAGTCCAGGGAGGCGTAGCCGCGGGTCTTGGACTTCAGCTGGTCGAAGAAGTCGAAGACGATCTCCGCGAGGGGCAGCGTGTAGCGGATCTCGACCCGGTCCTCGGAGAGGTAGTCCATCCCGAGGAGGGTGCCGCGGCGCTGCTGGCAGAGCTCCATGATCGCGCCGATGAACTCGGAGGGCGCGAGCAGGGTGGCCCGGACGACCGGCTCGAAGACGTCCTTGATCTTGCCTTCGGGGAACTCGCTCGGGTTGGTGACGGTGACCTCCTTGCCGTCCTCCAGGACGACGCGGTAGACCACGTTCGGCGCGGTGGCGATCAGGTCGAGGCCGAACTCGCGCTCCAGGCGCTCGCGGACCACGTCCAGGTGCAGGAGGCCGAGGAAGCCGACGCGGAAGCCGAAGCCGAGCGCAGCCGAGGTCTCCGGCTCGTAGACGAGCGCGGCGTCGTTCAGCTGCAGCTTGTCGAGGGCCTCGCGCAGGTCCGGGTAGTCCGAGCCGTCGAGCGGGTAGAGACCGGAGAAGACCATCGGGCGCGGGTCCTTGTAGCCGCCGAGGGCCTCGGTCGCGCCGTCGTGCAGGCTGGTGATGGTGTCACCGACCTTGGACTGACGGACGTCCTTCACGCCGGTGATGATGTAGCCCACCTCGCCGACGCCGATGCCGTCGGCCGGGGTCATCTCCGGGGACGAGACGCCGATCTCCAGCAGCTCGTGCGTGGCGCCGGTCGACATCATCCGGATGCGCTCGCGCTTGTTGAGCTGGCCGTCGACCACACGGACGTAGGTGACGACACCGCGGTACGAGTCGTAGACCGAGTCGAAGATCATCGCGCGGGCCGGGGCGTCCTTGGGGCCGACGGGGGCCGGGACCGTCGCGACGATCTTGTCCAGCAGCGCGTCCACGCCGAGACCGGTCTTCGCCGAGACGCGCAGGACGTCCTCGGGCTGGCAGCCGACCAGGTTCGCGAGCTCCTCGGCGAACTTCTCCGGCTGGGCGGCCGGCAGGTCGATCTTGTTCAGGACCGGGACGATCGCCAGGTCCTTCTCCATCGCCAGGTACAGGTTGGCGAGGGTCTGCGCCTCGATGCCCTGGGCGGCGTCCACGAGGAGGACCGTGCCCTCGCACGCGGCGAGGGAGCGGGAGACCTCGTAGGTGAAGTCGACGTGACCGGGGGTGTCGATCATGTTCAGGATGTGCGTGCTGCCCTGGCCCTCACCCGTGGTGGGGGACCAGGGCAGGCGGACCGCCTGCGACTTGATGGTGATGCCGCGCTCACGCTCGATGTCCATGCGGTCGAGGTACTGGGCACGCATCTGCCGCGAGTCGACGACGCCGGTGAGCTGGAGCATCCGGTCGGCGAGGGTCGACTTGCCGTGGTCGATGTGCGCGATGATGCAGAAGTTACGGATCAGCGCCGGGTCGGTACGGCTCGGCTCGGGCACGTGGCTGGGGATCGCGGGCACGCAGTGTCCTGATTCTCGGGTCGCAGTCGGAAGCGGTCTCGGAGCGGAAGGTTGTGGGAGCGGAAGTCTGAGTCTCGTCGCCTTCCTCGGCGCGATGTCGGATCTATACGCAGACTCCCATGGTCCCATGGCCGGGGCAGTGCGACCGGTTTGGGCCGGTCGGAGCGTGGCTGGTAAGCTGGGCAGCTGTGTGTCGTATGCCCTCTCAGCAGACGGCGCACAATCCGAAGATCAAACTCTGAACCTGAAAAGGCTCTTTCGTGGCGAACATCAAGTCCCAGATCAAGCGGAACAAGACCAACGAGAAGGCGCGCCTGCGTAACAAGGCCGTCAAGTCGTCGCTCAAGACCGCGATCCGCAAGGCCCGCGAGGCCGCCGCCGCCGGTGACGTCGAGAAGGCCACCGTGGCTTCCCGCGCCGCTTCGCGTGCGCTCGACAAGGCTGTCTCGAAGGGCGTCATCCACAAGAACGCCGCCGCCAACAAGAAGTCGGCGCTGGCCACCAAGGTTGCCGCCCTGCAGGGCTGAGCTTTCTGATGTGAACGCCGGAACGGACTCAGCGGGCCCTCTCTCCCGCTCCTGACCGGCACCCCGCGCCGCACACGGCCTGCGTTCGCCACGCGGGTGCGGCGCACACCAAGCAGTACGCAGTACCGAAGGCCCCGGCCCGCTCCCCTTCCCCAGGGGAGCGGCCGGGGCCTTCGTGCGTGGGCTTCCCGGGGGGGGCGGGGCGGCGGGGCCACCGGGGGCGCGGGGTGGGGCCCGGGGGGCAGGGCCCTGGGGGCGCGGGCCGGAGGCCGGGCCTGGGGCCGAGGGTACGGGCCTGGGGCCGAGCCTGGGGCCGGGGTCCGTAGAGCCAGGAGTCCGGGGCCGGAGCCGGAGCCCGGGGCCGGGGCCGGGGCCGGAGCCCGAGGCGGGAGCCGGGGCCAGAGCCCGAGGCCGGAGCGGGGGCCAGAGCCCAGGGCCGAAACCGGAGCCCCAGGCCAGAGCCGGGGCCAGAGCCCGAGGCCGGAGCCGGAGCCGGGGAAGCGGTAGGCCGGGAGCCGTGGGCCCAGGCCAGGGGGCCGGGAGCGGAAGCCCGGGAGTCGGGAGCCGAGGGAGGCCGCCCCCGGATCTCCCCGCTCACGCCCGTGCCATCCGATGCCGACCGTCACCCCGGCGACGGCCGCAAGCGGCCGCGACCGGAGGGGCGCTTGCTGGCAAAGGCCCGGGGAGGCGCCACGCCAGCGTGGAGCGGGCGGTGGGGAGGCCTTGCCTCGCGATCCGCGCAGGGGCAGCGGGCCTACGCCACCCGCCGGCCGAGCGCCCGGCGCCGCGAGCACACGAAGGCGGGTGGGGACCGCGCCCAGGAGCACGCAGGGGCGGCAGCCGGGTGCCGAGCATCCGACGCCACACCTCGCGAGCACGCGGAGGCGGTGGAGCCGCGCCCGCCCGCCGAGCGTCCGGGGCCACCCACTGGCGAGCACGTGGAGCGGTGGGCTGCCGAGCGCCCAAAACGCCCCACGGCACGCGGAGACGGTGGAGGGCACCCATTGACCAAGCGCCTGGCGCGGCGCCCGCGAGCAGGCGAAGGCGCAGGCGAAGGCGGTGGGGGCCATGCCCACCAGCCAGGCGCCCAGAGCCCACACCCTCGCGAGCGCACGGCGGGGCCGTGAGGAACACCCGCCAGCCGAGCGTCTGCAACCGCGCCCCGGGAACACTCGGGGCGAAATCCGGCTGCCGAGCATCCGAAGCCACTCGCGAGCACGGGGTGGCCGATGGGGGCGCACCCACCGGCCAAGCACCCCAAGACGGGGCCGCACGAGCACGCGAAGGCCGTGGGTGGGGCCGCACCCGCATGCCAGGCACTCGAAACACCGCCGTACGGGCACCCGCGGACGGGGTGAAGGGGCGGCGCCCACTTCCCGAGCGCCGAGACCGCGGCCCCGAGCATCTGAAGGCGGCGGGAGGCAGCGGCACCCGCCCGCCAAGCGCCTGGGGCGCCTCGCGAGCACGCGGAACGGTGGGCTGCCGAGCGCCCAAAACCCACGCCCGACAGGCACGCGGAGCCGGCGGGGCACCCGCCTGCCAAGCATCCGGGACGGCGTAGCGCGAGCACGCGGGCGGCCACGCGCCCAGGACCGAGCCTTGCGAGCGCGCGGAGGCCGTGGGGCTGGGCCGCCCCTCCCCCGAGCGTCGGAACTCCGCCCCGCGGGCCGAGCATCCGAGACCGCGCCCGCGAACGCGGAATAGCGGTGGGGCCACGCCAACCGCCTTGCCGAGCATCCGGGACCGTGCACCGCCAGCACCCCGCGAGGCTGAAGGTACGTCACCCGACTGCCGGGCGTCAGAGACCGCGCCCCGGGAGCACGCGAGGCGGCAGCCGGACGCAGAGCATCCGAGGCCCTTGGCCCGCGGGAGACCCCCCCCGGGCAAGGGCGGCAAGACGGGCCTCGCGCGTGCGCGGAGCCCGTGGGTGGGGCCGCGGCCGCCTGCCAGGGGCTTGTGACCACGCCCCCGCGGGCACGCAGGAGCGGTGGGGCCGGGCCGCGCGCGGGCCGGGGGGCCCGGAGTGCGTCCCGGCAGGGTGGAGGGGGCGGCCGGCTGCCGGGCGTGTGGGGCGGTTGGGGTCAGTGGGCGGGCTGGCGGGGGCGGGCGGCTCGGGCTACTGCTACTACCGCCTTCTCCAGGGCGTATGCCGCGTCGTCGCCGCCGCCCTTGACGCCCGCGTCGGCCTGCGCGACGGCGCGCAGGGCCTCCGAGACGGCGTCCGCCGACCAGCCCCGCATCTGCTGCCGGACCCGGTCGATCTTCCACGGGGGCATGCCGAGGTCGCGCGCGAGGTCTCCGGGGCGGGCGCCCCGGGGGGCCGAGGCCAGCTTGCCGATGGCCCGGACCGCCTGGGCCAGCGCGCTGGTGATCAGGACCGGTGCGACCCCGGTGGACAGGGACCAGCGGAGGGCTTCGAGGGCCTCGGCGGCACGACCCTCGACCGCCCGGTCCGCGACCGTGAAGCTGGAGGCCTCCGCCCGGCCGGTGTAGTAGCGGCCGACCACGGCCTCGTCGATGGTGCCCTCGACGTCCGCGCACAGCTGGGCCGCCGCGCTCGCCAGCTCCCGCAGGTCGCTGCCGATGGCGTCGACCAGCGTCTGGCACGCTTCCGGCGTCGCCGACCGGCCCAGGGTCCGGAATTCGCCCCGTACGAACGAGAGCCGGTCCGCCGCCTTCGTCATCTTCGGGCAGGCGATCTCCCGGGCCCCCGCCTTGCGGGCGGCGTCCAGCAGGCCCTTGCCCTTGGCCCCGCCCGCGTGGAGGAGGACGAGGACGATCTCCTCGTAGGGCGCGGCGAGGTACGCCTTGATTTCCTTGATCGTGTCCGCGGACAGGTCCTGCGCGTTGCGCACGACCAGGACCTTGCGCTCGGAGAAGAGTGAGGGGCTGGTCAGCTCGGCCAGCGTGCCGGGCTGGAGCTGCTCGGACGCGAGGTCGCGCACGTCGGTGTCGGCGTCGACGGCCCGGGCGGCCGTCACCACCTCCCGCACCACGCGGTCGAGGAGCAGGTCCTCCTGGCCCACCGCGAGGGTGAGCGGGGCGAGTGGATCGTCGGTTGAGTTCTTCCTGGTGGCCATCGGCTCCAGCATCCCACGCCACACCGACAGTGCTCCGCCCCGCATGCCGGAGAATGATCCGGTGAACGTGCGACATGTACTGGTCCTGCCCGACCGCGACGCCGCCGACGAGGTGGCCCGGGAGCTCATCGACCGCTTCGGCCTGCCCGAGGAACCGCGGCTGGTCCGCGACGCCCTGGCCGGCGAGGACGACGCCGAGGACGCCCAGTGGCTCGTGGTCGTCGAGGACCCGGAGGAACGCCTCGACGCCTCGGCCCTGGACGGCCTGGCCGCCGACCACGACGGCTGGCTCGAAGCCCCGGCCTAGGCTCCGGCCGTGGCGCCATCGGCGGGCCCGGTGGGCTACGCCTTGTGGATGATCTGGACGTCGAGTTTGACCTCGATGCTCTTGCCGATCGCCGCGACGCCGTGGGCCAGCATCGACTGCCAGTTCAGCGTGAAGTCCTCGCGGTGCAGCTCGACCGTGGCGCGGCAGGCGGCCCGGGTCTCCCCCTCCAGGCCGGTGCCCACGCCCAGGTACCGGGTGTCCAGCGTGACCGACCGGCTGACGCCGTGCAGGGTCAGGGCTCCGGCCACGGCCCAGTGGGAGCCGCTGCGGTGGATGAACCGCTCGCTGTAGAACTCCACCGTCGGGTGGCGCTGCGCGTCCAGGAAGTCCGCGGAGCGCAGGTGGTCGTCGCGCAGCCGGACGCCGGTGTCGATGCTCGCCGCGTCCATGATCACGTGCATGGAGGAGTCCTCCATGCGGTCGGCTATCCGCACCGCCCCGGCGAAGGTGTTGAACCGGCCATGGATCCGGGCCATTCCGATGTGCCGGGCCGTGAAGCCGATGGACGAGTGGGAGGGGTCCAGCTCCCAGTGCCCGGGCTTCGGCAGCAGCGGCGGCTCGACCGCGTCGAGCACGATCTCCCCCGAGCCCTGCTGCACGCCGTCCGCGACGATCGTCGCCCCCTGGTACGACGCGTACCCCTCGGCCGTGACGGCCAGGCGGTACTCCCCCTCCGGTACCGCAGCGAGGAATCCTCCGTAGGGGTCGGTCTCCCCGCTGACGATCCGTCGGCCGATCGGATCGGTGACCTCGAACCGGGCCTGACGGACCGGCTGGTGAATCGTGTCGAGTACCCGGAAGCTGAGCAGGCCCGCCATCGGCGGCAGCGTCAGCGTCGCGGATCCGGGTGGTCTGGAGCCCGCGCCCGTCTCCATACCCCGTCGGCGACTGAACATGGTTGATGCACCCCCGTGCGCTGTGTGGAATTGAATGGTCTTGATTCGGTCTGGCGAAAACGCATTCGATCATGTCGGTGAGTCGGGGGCAAACAGAACACGCACTGCCGGTATCCGCACGCCCGCGCCTCCGCCGACCGGCCGGAAACGCCCGCAGCCCCGGACCCGCTCCGGTGACCGCCACCGAACCGTCGGTGTCGGTCCGCAGGACGACCGCACCCGCCGCCCGCAGGCGGGCGATCGTTTCCAGCGCCGGGTGACCGTAGCGGTTGTGGGCTCCGACCGGAACGATCGCGATGCGGGGACGGGTCCGCGCCGTCAGGGCGGGGTCCTGGTGCGCGGAGCCGTGGTGGGCGACCTTGAGCACGTCCACAGGTCCCATTTCCGGACGTTCCCTCAGCAACCGCTGCTGTGCGGCCGGTTCGAGGTCGCCGAGGAGCAGCAGTCGCAGCCCGGCGCTGTCGACCAGCAGGGTCACGCTCGCGTCGTTGGGGCCGTCGGGCGGTGGGCCCGCGCCCGGCCCGGTGGGGGGTGGCCAGAGCACTTCCCAGGACAGCGGGCCGATGCGACGGCGCTCCCCCGCCCGGGCGGTTTCCACCGTGATGCCCGCGGCGGCCGCGGTCCGGCGGACGAACTCGGCCTGGCCCGGCGGCTCGGCCAGGGTGGTGGTCTGAATCACTCCGACGGCCCGTCCGCGCAGTACTCCGGCCAGCCCGCCCACATGGTCGGCGTGAAAATGTGTCAGAAGCAACAGCGGTACCCGCCGCACCCCGAGGGCCCGCAGGCACGCGTCGACCGGTCCGGGCTCCGGCCCGGCGTCCACGACGACCGCCGTACCCGGGCCCGCGGACAGCACGCCCGCGTCCCCCTGGCCCACGGCGCACTGGACGTAGCGCCAGCCGGGCGGTGGCCAGCCGGTGAGGGTCCGGGTGAGCTGCGGAGGCCGCAGCAGGGCCAGCAGCAGGAGCAGGGCCGTCACCGCGCAGGCCCAGCGGTACCGGCCCAGCCGCGCCGCCAGCCCTACGACGCCCAGGGTGGCCACGGCCAGCAGCAGGCCCCCGCCGATCCCACCGGGCCAGGACAGCTCCGCCCCGGGCAGCCCCGCGCCCGTCCGGGCCACGGAGGCGATCCACCCGGCGGGCACTCCGGCGCACCAGGCCAGCGCCCGCGCGGCGGTCATCCACAGCGGGGCCACGGCGAGCGCGGCGAAGCCCAGCACCGTGGCCGGGCCGGCCGCCAGCTCGGCCAGCAGATTGCACGGCACGGCCACCAGACTCACCCGGGCCGCCAGCACCGCCACGACCGGCGAGCACACCGCCTGCGCGGCCGCGGCGGCGCCCAGCGCCTCGGCGAGCCGGGTCGGCACCCCGCGCCGCCGCAGGCCCTCGCTCCACCGCGGGGCCAGGGTCAGCAGCGCCCCGGTCGCCAGGACGGAGAGCAGGAATCCGTAACTGCGCGCCAGCCACGGGTCGTACAGCACGAGCAGGATCACGGCGGCGGCCAGCGCCGGAATCAGGGACCTGCGCCGCCCGGTCGCGAGGGCGAGCAGGGTGACCGCGCCGCAGGCGGCGGCGCGCAGCACGCTGGGTTCGGGACGGCAGACCACCACGAACGCCAGGGTCAGGGCCGCCCCGCCCAGAGCCGTCCCCCGCAGCGAGAGCCCGAGCCGGGGCGCCAGCCCGCGCCGCTCGGCGTACTGCGCGGTGCTCGCGGGGCCGATCAGCAGGAAGAGAACGACGGTGAGGTTGGACCCGGACACCGCCAGCAGGTGCAGCAGGTCGGTGGCGCGGAAGGCGTCGCGCAGGTCGGGCGGCACCCGGGAGGTGTCCCCCACCACCAGCCCGGGCAGCAGCGCCCGCGCGTCCGGCGCGAGCCCCTCGGTGGCCGTGCGCAACCCGGCCCGCAGCCGCCCCGCGACGCGTTGCGCGAGGTCCGGCCCGCCGGTCACCCGGGGCGGGGCGTCCCCCACCGGGCGCAGCAGGGCCACTGCCCGCTCCCCACCGCGCGCCGGGGCCAGCCGGGCCGGTACCCGCACCCGGGTCGAGGGCAGCAGCCGCGCCCACGATGGGTGCCCCGCCATCACCAGGACGGGTGTCGCCACCCGGGTCCGCGTCCCGTCCGGTCCTGTCACGCCGGTCACTTCGGCGTCCAGGAGCAGCGTGGGCGGCCCGGCCCCGCTCCCGGCCCGCCGGGGGTCCGAGCCCACCGTCAGCTCCGCGGTGACCAGCGCGTGCTGCCGGGCGAGCCCGGCCACCGGACCGGCTCGGGCCCCGGCCCGGTCCAGACCGGCCACGGCGGCTCCGGTGGCGGCGCAGAGCAGAGCGGCCGCCACGGCGGTGCCGATCGCCCAGCGGGGTTCGCGGCGGCGGCAGGCCACCAGGACGAGCGCTCCCGCACCCGCCGTCGCGAGGCCCACACCGACCGCGGTCCGTCCGGCGGGCGCGTCGAGGGCGAGCGCGGCCGCCGCCCAGGCGGCGAGGGCGGGCACGGCGAGCCGCAGGTCGACCGGGGTGGCAGGTCCCGTCGGCCGGCTCACGGCCGGACCAGGGGGCGCAGATCGGCGAACCGCCGCTCGCCGATGCCGTTGACCTGGCGGAGTTCCTCCACGGACCGGAAGCCGCCGCGCGCGGTGCGGTAATCGACGATGTGCCGGGCCAGCACGGGCCCGACGCCGGGCAGCCCGTCCAGTTGCTCGACGGTGGCGGTGGCGAGGCTCACGGGCCCGGGGCTGGGTCCGGCCCCACCAGGCGCGGGCTGCGCCGGGGCGCCGACCAGCACCTGTTCCCCGTCCACCAGGACCCAGGCCCGGTTCAACCCGGAGGTGTCCGTGCCCGGCCGCACGCCCCCGGCGGCGGCCAGCGCGTCCTCGACCCGCGATCCGGCCGGCAACCGCCGGATTCCCGGATCCCGGACCTTGCCGCTGACGTCGACGACGATCCGGGCCCCGGTGGAGGGCGCCGGAGCGGGAGCGGGGGGTGCGGCGGCGCCGGGGAACGGGCTCGAGGCGGCCCCCGCCGGGGCGAGCGGTGGGGCGAGGACGGACGGCGCGGTCACCGGCTTCGGGCCGGCCGACCAGTACTGCTGCCCCGCGAACCCCACGGCGGCGACCAGCACCACCGCGACGGCCCCCAGCGTCTTCGGCTCCAGCCCGACCCGCGTCTGCACCCACACCGGCATCCGCTCCCGCACCGCGAGCGCCCACCCGCTCCGGAACGGCGGTGGATCCGCCTCACCCGGGGGCCGGGCGACCTCTTCCCGGGCCGGAGAGGGGACGCCGGCCACCGGCGCGTCCGGCGGCGCCTCCCGGGCCCCCGCGGCCCCTACGGCCGGGTCAGCGGCCCCTAAGGCCAGGTCAGGGAGGGGGTCCGCGTTCAGGAGGGCCTCCGCCCGGCGGCGCAGGGCCGCGGAGGGCGGGGCGGGGGTGCGCGGCCGCGAGAGGCGGCGGCTGCGGCTGCGGCCGTCGGAGGCGTAGGGGCGGCCCGGGCCACTGGTGGCTCCGGAGGACGGTGACGTACGTGTGCGAAGAGTCATGCGAACGACGGTAGGGACGAATCCCCGACCCCGTTTGGAACCCTCAATTCCGGTGGACAGCCACCCCGTTGTGGATAACCCCGTCACCCTTTCGAGGGGTGACGGGCACCCACCGAGGGGCGTCGGACACCGACCGAGAGGCGTCAGGCACCCACCGAGGGGCGTCGGGCACCGGCCGAGGGGCGTCGGGCCCGGACCGAGGGGCGTCGGGCACCGACCGAGAGGCGATGGGAGCCGATGCAGGGGCGACGGCCACCGATCAGGGACGACGGAAACCGGCGGAGCGGAGGCCGGCCAGGCTCAGCGCGGCGAGACGACCGCCGCGAGCAGCCCCGGCCCCGTGTGCGCGCCGATCACCGCACCGACCTCGCTGACGTGCAGTTCCACCAGGCCCGGGATGCGCTCGCGGAGCCGCTCGGCCAGCTTCTGGGCGCGCTCGGGGGCAGCGAGATGGTGCACGGCCACGTCCACCGCGCCCGATCCGGCGCGCTCGACCGCCAGCTCCTCCAGGCGTGCGATGGCCTTGGACGCCGTACGCACCTTCTCCAGCATCTCGATGCGCCCGCCCTCCAGCGTGAGCAGCGGCTTGACGGCGAGTGCCGAGCCCAGCAGGGCCTGGGCCGCGCCGATGCGGCCGCCGCGGCGCAGGTAGTCGAGGGTGTCGACGTAGAAGTACGCCGACATGCCTGCCACCCGCTTCTCGGCGGCGGCCACCGCCTCGTCGAGGGAACCGCCCGCGTCGGCGACCTCGGCCGCGGCGAGGGCGCAGAAGCCGAGGGCCATGGCGACCATGCCGGTGTCGATCACGCGGACGGGCACGGGGGCCGTCCGCGCCGCGACCACGGCGGCGTCGTAGGTCCCGGAGAACTCCGCGGAGAGGTGCAGGCTGACGATGGCGCTCGCACCCGCGTCCACGGCCGCCTGGTAGGCCCTGACGAACTCCGCGGGGCTGGGCCGGGAGGTGGTGACCGAGCGGCGCTTCTGGAGGGCGAGAGCGAGGCTGCGGGCCGAGATTTCCGTGCCCTCTTCGAGGGCCTCGTCACCGAGGACCACGGTCAGGGGCACGGCGGTGATTCCGTGCCGCGCCATCGCCTGTTGGGGCAGGTAGGCCGTGGAATCGGTGATGATCGCGACATGGCGGGACATGAGCCGGAGGGTACCGGCAGCGGGCGGAGTCCGGCAGCCCGGCCCGGCCCGCGACTCACCCGCTGACCTCGTGGACGGCCTCGTGGACGACCTCGTTGATGACCTCGCGGCCGACCCCGCGGCCGACCTGGCCCGCCCAGCCCTCCAGCCCTCCAGCCCTCCAGCCCTCCAGCCAGAGTCCGTCCCGGCTCGACCCCGGCTCGACCCCGGCTCAAGCCCGGCTCGACTCCGGCTCAGGTGGTTGTCTCCGGCCGCGGGGCCTTGTCCCACGGGTACGCGGCCCGCGCCGGAGGCTTCGGCAACGCAGCCGGCTGAGCCTGCCCCGGAGCCGAAGCCTGTCCCGGAGCCGAAGCCTGTCCCGGACCCTGAGCCTGTCCCGGACCCTGAGCCGAAGCCCCGGCGGAAGGCTCCTGCCCCCACCCCGTCAGGTCGTCCACCGACTCGCGGGACCAGTCCCGCAGCGCCCCCGACTCGACCTCGATCTGCGCCGACAGCACGCTCAGGTCGTCCTCGGCGAACCGGCGGGCCCGGTCGCGCGCGGCCCAGCGCAGGGAGTCCGCCGCCTGCGTGACGCGGTCGGCGCGCTCCCGCAGCTCCGGCAGGCGCTCGGCGATCCGCTTCTTGTCGGGTTCCTGCTCCAGCCGCTTCAGCTCGTCGTCCAGCTCGTGCCCGTGGGCGCTCAGCCGCTCGAACAGGCCGATGGACTCCTTGAGCGAGGCATCCGTCTGCACGCCCTGGTAGAGAGCCTGCTGTGTGGACCTCATGGACATCCGCAGGTCCAGCCGCATCTGGGCGAGCGCCCCGGCCACCCCGACCTGGCCGAAGCTGCGTGCCTTCAGGCTGGTGTCCTCGACGGTCCGGCGTGCCTGCGTGATCGTCCGGTCCACCCCGCGCTTCGCCGCCCCGACCACCTTCACGGTGACCCACACGCCGAGCCCCAGAAAGGTGAACAGCACCATCAGGGCCATGATGATCAACGCGGCCTCCATGAGGTTCCCTTTCCCCAGAAACTAACGAACCAGAACCGAACGCCCTCCCACCGTAAACGCCACGGGCAGGCCAGGGGTTCCAATCGAACCCCCAACCTGCCCGTACGGGATGACCCCTACACCAGGGTCACGACGCCTCAGATGACGATGTTCACCAGCTTCGGCGCACGCACGATCACCTTGCGGATCTCGGCGCCGCCCAGCGCCTCGACCACGCCCGCGTCGGTCACCGCCAGCTGCTCCAGGTCCGCGTCCGAGATCGTCGGCGGCACCTCCAGACGGGCCTTGACCTTGCCCTTGACCTGCACCACGCAGGTCACGCTCTCGTCCACGACGTACGCCGGGTCCGCGACCGGGAAGTCCTGGTGGACCACCGAGTCCGTGTGGCCCAGGCGGTGCCACAGCTCCTCCGCGATGTGCGGGGCCAGCGGCGCGACCAGCAGCACCAGCTGCTCGGCGACCGTGCGCTCCAGCGGGCGGCCGGCCTTGGTCAGGGCGTTGTTCAGCTCGGTGATCTTGGCGATGGCGGTGTTGAACCGCAGCGCCGCCATGTCGGCGCCCGCCCCGTCGATCGCCTTGTGCAGCGACCGCAGCGTGTCCTCGCCCGGCTCGGCGTCGACCACGGTGACCGCGCCCGACTCCTCGTCCACGATGTTGCGCCACAGGCGCTGCAGCAGCCGGTACTGGCCGACCACGGCGCGGGTGTCCCACGGACGCGAGACGTCCAGCGGGCCCATCGCCATCTCGTACAGGCGCAGGGTGTCCGCGCCGTACTCCTCGCAGATCTCGTCCGGGGTGACGGCGTTCTTCAGGGACTTGCCCATCTTGCCCAGCTCGCGCTTGACCGGCTCGCCCTCGAAGAAGAACTTGCCGTCGCGCTCCTCGACCTCCGTGGCCGAGACCGGGAAACCGCGCACGTCACGGTAGACGAACGCCTGGATCATGCCCTGGTTGTACAGCTTGTGGAACGGCTCGACCGAGGACACGTGGCCCAGGTCGAACAGCACCTTCGACCAGAAGCGCGCGTACAGCAGGTGCAGCACCGCGTGCTCGGCGCCGCCGACGTACAGGTCGACGCCGCCGTGCGGCTGGCCCTCGCGCGGGCCCATCCAGTACTGCTCGACCGCCGGGTCGACCAGCGCCTCGGAGTTGTTCGGGTCCAGGTAGCGCAGCTCGTACCAGCAGGAACCGGCCCAGTTCGGCATGGTGTTGGTCTCGCGGCGGTAGCGCCGGACGCCCTCGCCCCGGCCCAGGTCCAGCTCGACGTCGACCCAGTCCGCCTTGCGCGACAGCGGGGTCTCCGGCTGGCTGGTGGCGTCGTCGGCCTCGAAGGTGCGCGGCGAGTAGTCCTCGACCTCGGGCAGCTCCAGCGGCAGCATCGACTCGGGCAGCGGGTGCGCGACGCCGTCCTCGTCGTAGACGATCGGGAAGGGCTCGCCCCAGTAGCGCTGGCGGCTGAACAGCCAGTCGCGCAGCCGGAAGTTGATCGTGCCCTCGCCGATGCCGCGCTCGGCCAGCCAGTCGGTGATCTTCGCCTTGGCCTCGACGACGCCCAGACCGTCCAGGGACAGGCCCTCGCCCGTCGAGTTCACCAGGGCGGCGTCGTACGAGGCGAACGCGTCGTCCCACTCCGCCGGGTCGGTGCCACGGCCGTCGGACGGCTGCACCACGCAGCGCATCGGCAGTTCGAAGGCGCGCGCGAAGGCGAAGTCGCGGGTGTCGTGCGCCGGGACGGCCATGATCGCGCCGGTGCCGTAGCCCATGAGCACGTAGTCCGCGATGAAGACCGGGACCTGGAGGCCGCTGACCGGGTTGACCGCGTACGCGCCGGTGAAGACGCCGGTCTTGTCCTTGGCCTCGGCCTGGCGCTCGACGTCCGACTTGGACGCGGCCTGCTTGCGGTACGCGGCGACGGCGTCGGCCGGGGTGGCGTGCCCGCCGGTCCAGACGTCGTGCGTGCCCTCGGGCCAGGCGGCCGGGGTGATCTTCTCGACCAGCTCGTGCTCGGGCGCCAGCACCATGTACGTGGCGCCGAACAGCGTGTCGGGGCGGGTGGTGAAGACGGTGATCGCGTCCTCGCCGACGGCGAAGTCGACGCGCGCGCCCTCGCTGCGCCCGATCCAGTTGCGCTGCTGCAGCTTGATGGCCTCGGGCCAGTCCAGCGCGTCCAGGTCGTCCAGCAGGCGGTCCGCGTAGGCGGTGATCCGCATGTTCCACTGGCTCAGCTTGGCCTTGAAGACGGGGAAGTTGCCGCGCTCGGACCGGCCGTCGGCGGTGACCTCCTCGTTGGCCAGTACGGTGCCCAGCCCGGGGCACCAGTTGACGGGCGCGTCCGAGGCGTACGCCAGCCGGTACTCGTTGAGTACGTCGGCGCGCTCGCCGGCGGTCAGCGCGGCCCAGGCGCGGCCTCCGGGGACCTCACGGGAGCCGTCCTCGAAGGCGGCGACCAGCTCGGCGATCGGGCGGGCCGTCTTCGCCTCGGTGTCGTACCAGGAGTTGTAGATCTGCAGGAAGATCCACTGGGTCCACTTGTAGTAGTCCGGGTCGATCGTCGCGAAGGACCGGCGCTTGTCGTGGCCCAGGCCCAGGCGGCGCAGCTGGACCTTCATGTTCTCGATGTTCGCCTCGGTCGACACCCGAGGGTGCGTGCCGGTCTGCACGGCGTACTGCTCGGCCGGCAGGCCGAAGGCGTCGAAGCCCAGGGTGTGCAGGACGTTGTGCCCGGTCATCCGCTGGTGACGGGCGAAGACGTCGGTGGCGATGTACCCCAGCGGGTGGCCGACGTGCAGGCCCGCGCCGGAGGGGTACGGGAACATGTCCATGATGAACTTCTTGGGGCGGGCGACCACGGCCGCGTCCCCGGCCAGGTCACCGGTGGGGTTCGGGGCCTCGTAGGTCCCCTCCGCGTCCCATACGTCCTGCCAGCGTGCCTCGATGTCGGCGGCCATGGCAGCCGTGTAGCGGTGCGCCTCGGCCGCCTCGGGGGCCGCGGTGTTCGTCTCGCTCATGATTTCTGAAGCTCCATCGATCGTCTCTGCCGTCTCTGCCTGCCCAAACGAAAAAACCCCTCGCACAGGAGGGGGCGCCGCGCCGATGCCGACCGTCTCGCGGTCGGCGCTGTTCAGCGCGGCTCGGTAAGCAGGAGGCGTACGGCACGCATGGCGTCAGGGTACCGCAGGGGCCCCGACGCCCGCTCGGCCGTACCGCGGCACGGACACAACGAGAAGCGGGCCACCCGATCCGGGTGACCCGCTTCTCTTCACTGTGGAGCTATGGAGAATTGAACTCCAGACCTCCTGCATGCCATGCAGGCGCTCTACCAACTGAGCTATAGCCCCTTGCGTACTGCCCGCCGCCTCGGTGTTCCTCGCGGTTTCCCTTGGCGACGTCCCAAACATTACACGGTGATGGCCCTGGTCCAAAAATCGGTTTCGGCCGACTCCCGGAGCGGCCCGGCCGGCCCGGTCCAGGGCCTCGGTTCACCCCCGCCGACCACGCCCCGGGCCACGTCCCCGGTCACGCCCGCGCGAACTGGTAGAACCGCTTGAGCGTGCAGTGCTCGTCGAGCAGACGGCCGTAGATCGGCTCTCCTTCGAGCTCCCGGTACGTCTCGATCGGGTCGCCTTTTATGATCAGCGCCCGCGCGCATTCCTCGCACCAGTACTGGTAGTCGGGATTGACCGGGTCCATGTCCCGCACGATCGGCGTGCCGTTGTTGCACCAGTCGCACCGGCGCCGGTGTGCACCCATCCGTCAGCGACTCCCTCCCGCCAGGGGCCGCGATCTCCCCTCCGGCCGTCCGATTCTGCCATGCCGGGGCGGGCGGGGCAGCAGGGACAAAAGCAAGGATCCCGCCCCCTGTTGGGGACGGGATCCTGATTGTGGAGCTATGGAGAATTGAACTCCAGACCTCCTGCATGCCATGCAGGCGCTCTACCAACTGAGCTATAGCCCCGCTCTCCGCTACGCTTCCCCCCGTTTCCGGTGTTCTGCGCTGCGAACAAGAAGAACTCTAGCCTGCGACCCGCCGGAAAGTGAAATCCGGGCCGGTGGGCCGCCGGGACGCCGTCAGACGTCGTCGCCGAGCACCGGTTCCGGCAGCGTGCCGGCGTTGTGCTCCAGCAGCCGCCAGCCCCGCGCGCCCTCACCGAGCACGGACCAGCAGCAGTTGGAGAGCCCGCCGAGGCCCTCCCAGTCGCGCGACTCCAGGCCGAGCAGCCGGCCGATGGTGGTGCGGATGGTGCCGCCGTGGCTGACCACGACCAGAGTGCCGTCCTCGGAGAGCCGGTCCACGTGCTTGAGGACCACCGGAGCCGCCCGGTCGGCGACCTCGGTCTCCAGCTCGCCGCCGCCGCGCCGCACGGGCTCACCGCGCTTCCACGCCGCGTACTGCTCGCCGTACTTGCCGAGGATCTCTTCGTGCGTCAGGCCCTGCCAGGCGCCCGCATACGTCTCGCGCAGCGCCTCGTCGTGCTCGACGGACAGACCCGTGACCGCGGCCAGCTCGGCGGCGGTCGCCGCGGCCCGCTGGAGGTCGGAGGCGACGATGGCCTCGGGTGCCAGCGAGGCGAGCAGCCGGGCGGCGCGGCGCGCCTGCGCCACACCGTCCTCGGTCAGGGCGATGTCCGTGGAGCCCTGGAAGCGGCGCTCCAGGTTCCAGGCGGTCTGGCCGTGGCGCCACAGGACGATCTTGCGGCCGGTCCTCTTCCCGCCGCCGGTGCCGGCGCCCGTGCCGGTGTCGATCGCGCTCAGAACAGATCACCGTCCAGTTCGTCGTCGCTCTGCGTGGCACGCAGAGCGGCGTGCTCCTCGGCCTTGCCCTTGGTGAGCTTGGCGTCCTCGGGCAGGTCGATCTCGGGGCAGTCCTTCCACAGACGCTCCAGCGCGTAGAAGACGCGCTCCTCGCTGTGCTGCACGTGGACGACGATGTCGATGTAGTCGAGCAGGATCCAGCGGGCGTCGCGGTCGCCCTCGCGGCGCACCGGCTTGGCGCCGAGCTCCTTCTGGAGCTTCTCCTCGATCTCGTCGACGATCGACTTGACCTGGCGGTCGTTGGGCGCCGAAGCGAGCAGGAAGGCGTCGGTGATCGACAGCACATCGCTGACGTCGTACGCGATGATGTCGTGCGCGAGCCGGTCGGCCGCGGCCTGGGCGGCGGCGGTGATGAGCTCGATGGAGCGGTCCGTGGCGGTCACTGGCCATGCTTTCGGGTCGGCGGGCAGATCCTTACAAGGGTCTCATGTACCGCCGACACCGCCCGCGCCAAAGCCGTGGCGCGGGCGGAATAGCTGGTCACAGCGGTGCGCGGGGGCGCCCCAGGGGTGATCAGGGAGCCTTGTAGTCCTTGCCGAGGGTGACCACGACGTCGGCGTTCACCGCGCTCTCCGCCTTCTTGACCACCGTCTCGGGCAGCCCCAGCGTCTTGGCCACGTCGATCGCCTTCGCCCGTCGCGCGTCGTCCTGGTAGGTGATCTGCGAGGTGCTCTGGGTGACCGTGGCCTTGCCGCCGTCGACGAAGCCGTAGCCGCCGTTCTGCAGCGCCGCCTTGGCCGCGAGCTGCGTCTTCTCGCTGCCGGTGGCGTCCCGCAGGCCCACGCGCGGGGCCGCGCCGGGGCTGGGGGCGGTCAGGGTGCCGCCGAGGACTTCCTTGACCACCGTCTTGTTGGCCTCGTCGGTCAGGGCGCCGTCGGGCTTCACGGGGAGCACGTCGGTGCGGTACTCGCCGATCTTGGCGTGCTCGGCGAGCTTGGCCAGGGAACTGCCGAGCGCCTTCTCGTTCAGCGAGGGGTCCAGGATCTGGCCGAGCGTCTCCACCGTGACGGTGGCCGCCGCCGGGTCGCTGGGCACCTTGCGCAGCACGGCGTAGAGGACCTTGCCGAAGCGCTCCAGCTGCTTGGTCTCCGGCTCGCCCTGCGCCCGGTACGTGGCGTAGGCGACGGCCATGGGGCCGCTCAGGGTCTGCTTCTGGCCCTGGGCGACGGCCGGGGTCTTGGCCGCGTCGTCGGCGGGGACGGCCGTGTCGGTGTCCACCTCGATCCCGCTGACCAGCTCGACGAGCCGCTCCAGGAAGGGGGTGTCCAGCCGCCAGGTGCCGCCGATGCGGGTGCCGAGCATGGTGTCGAGGGCGTCGCGGGTGCCGCCGAGGCCGTCCTCCTCGACGGACTTGCCGAGGACGGTGGAGCTGCCGTCGTCCTTGGGCACCGTGAGGGTGTTGGGGAGCAGGACGGTGGCGCCCCGCTTGGTCGTGACGTTGTCGACGAGCAGCGCCGTGGAGGTGCCGCCGCGCTTGGTGTTGTGCAGGTGGACGACGATCATGTCGCGCTTCTGCGGCCCGGCGGCCGCCGCGGCCCCCTTCGCTTTCTGCGGCTCGCCGAGGAAGGGCAGCTTGCCCGCGTACCAGAGGTAGCCGAGGCCGCCGACGACGAACAGGGCGAGGACGACGATCAGCGCGACCACCCGGTTCTTGCCCCGGCGGCGGGCCTCCTCGCGGCGTTCGGTGCGGCTCTCGGTGAACTTGAGCCAGTCGATGACGTCCTCGGAGTCCTCGTCCGGCTGGTCGATGAAGGCGAACTGCGCGGTGTGGTACTCCTCGCCCCGGCGCGGCTCGGGGACCTGCGCGGACACCCGCTCCGGAGCCGGGTCGGGGGCCGGGGCCGGGTCGGGGGCCTGCTCCTGCGCCGGGGCGCTCTGCTGCGGGATCCACTGCTGGGTCTGCTGCTGCTGTTGCTGGGGCGGCTGCTGCTGCGCCTGCGCCTGCGCCTGCCCCTGCTGCTGCCCCTGCTGCGGGTAGTAGTACTGCTGTTGCTGCTGGTCGTAGCCCTGCTGGTCGTACTGCTGGACCGGCTGCTGCTGGTACTGCCGCTGGTCGTACGCGGGCTGCTGCCGAGCGGGCACCGGGCCGTACACCGGCTGCCCGTACGCGTCATAGCCGATGAGCTGCTGCTCCTGGCCGGCGTACGGGTCGTACGGCTCCTGTCGGTCGTTCACCGCGGGGCCCCTCTCTGCGGAAGCGGAAGCTCAGGCTCCCCGGTACAGCTCACGCTTGTCGATATAGCGCACCACACCGTCCGGCACCAAGTACCAGACGGGGTCGCCCTGGACCACCCTCGCACGGCAGTCCGTGGACGAGATCGCCAGCGCGGGCACCTCGACCAGGGAGACGCCGCCCTTGGGCAGGCCGTCGTCGGTGAGCACGTGACCCGGTCGGGTCACGCCGATGAAGTGGGCGAGGGCGAACAGCTCCTCGGCGTCGCGCCAGGTGAGGATCTGCGCGAGGGCGTCGGCGCCCGTGATGAAGAACAGGTCCGCGTCGTCATTGCGCGAGCGCAGGTCCCGCAGGGTGTCGATCGTGTACGTCGGGCCGCCGCGGTCGATGTCGATGCGGCTCACCGAGAACTGCGGGTTCGACGCCGTCGCGATGACCGTCATCAGGTAGCGGTCCTCGGCGGCCGAGACGGCCCACTGAGACTTCTGCCACGGTTCACCCGTCGGTACGAAGATCACCTCGTCGAGGTGGAAAAGGGCGGCCACTTCGCTGGCGGCCACCAGGTGGCCGTGGTGGATCGGGTCGAATGTCCCGCCCATCACGCCGAGCCGGCGCTTGACCGGGCCGGTAGGCATTTCCTGCTCTCCCATGAGCGCAGAGCCTACTGGCCCGGTGACGCGGCGAGGACCCGGATCCGAGCACCTGTGCGACGGGGCCGCGCGGGACGCGTGCGTCCCGCGCGCGCGGCCCACCGGCTGCCTAGCGGTCGCGGTTCAGGCGGGTGGTCACCCAGAGCATGAGCAGCAGCAGGAAGAAGGCGCCGCCGCCGGTCAGGTACGGGTTGAGGCTGTCGTGGTTGGTGCCGTGCTCACCGGCGCCCTCCGAGGCGAGGAGGACCAGGTCGTGGGCGGTGGAGGAGAGGCTCATCAGGCTGGTTACCTATCGAGTCGGGGAGCGGGCGGAGACTTCGCTCACATCGTATGCGGGGCCCCGGGGCACGCTCACGCCGACTCAGGCGTTGGGGAAGATGGACGCACGGCACAGCAGGTGGATCGAGGGGGAGCACGATGACCGACGGCACGTCATTCGAGAAGACACCGGCGCGGGACCGCAGGAGGTTCCCCGGCATCTCGTCGCGGGCGTACGAGCATCCGGCGGACCGCTCGGCCCTCGTGGCCCTGCGCAAGCTGAGCGGCTTCGACACGGTCTTCAAGGCCCTCAGCGGGCTGCTTCCGGAGCGGAGCCTGCGGCTGCTGTTCCTGTCGGACTCGGTGCGGGTGGGCGAGACCCAGTTCCCGCACCTGCACGCGATGCTGCTGGACGCCTGTTACATCCTGGACCTGGAGAAGGTCCCGCAGATGTATGTCCAGCAGGACCCGAAGCCCAATGCCATGTGCATCGGGCTGGACGAACCGATCATCGTCGTCACCACGGGCCTGGTGGAGCTGCTGGACGAGGAGGAGATGCGGGCGGTCGTGGGCCACGAGGTGGGTCACGCGCTGTCGGGGCACTCCGTCTACCGCACGATCCTGCTGTTCCTGACGAACCTGGCCCTGAAGGTGGCGTGGATCCCGCTGGGCAATGTGGCGATCATGGCGATCGTCACGGCGCTGCGCGAGTGGTTCCGCAAGTCCGAGCTGTCGGCGGACCGGGCCGGGCTGCTGGTCGGTCAGGACGTCCAGGCCTCGATGCGCGGCCTGATGAAGATCGCGGGCGGCAACCACCTGCACGAAATGAACGTGGACGCGTTCCTCGCCCAGGCCGAGGAGTACGACGCCAGTGGTGACCTGCGCGACTCGGTCCTGAAGATCCTCAACGTGCTGCCGCGCACGCACCCCTTCACCACCGTGCGGGCCGCCGAGCTGAAGAAGTGGGCCGAGAGCCGCGACTTCCAGCGGATCATGGCCGGGCACTACCCGCGCCGCGAGGAGGACAAGGACACCTCGGTGACCGACTCCTTCCGCCAGTCCGCCGCGCACTACGCCGACGCGGTACGCACCAGCAAGGACCCCCTGATGAAGCTGGTCGGCGACATCGCGGGCGGCGCGGGTGACCTGGGCGGCAAGCTGCGCGACAAGTTCACGGGCAGTGGCGCCCCGACCCCGCCGAACGCCTCCGGCGCACCGGGCGCCGAGAGCGGGAGCGACGGCAGGGACACCGGCAAGGACACCGGCACGGGCGGGACTACGGAACGGGGCTGACCCAGAACGCCAGGTCGAGAGGGGCCGCCGCCGGGCCCACAGCCGGGTCGGCGGCCTGGTCGAGCGCCGGGTCGGCCGCCGGGCTCGCGGCCGGGTCCGCCGGGGCGGACGCCGAACCCCCGGCCGGGGCGTTCGTCGGCGGCGGGGCCAGCACCCCGCACAGGCCGGAGGCCCGGCGCGGGCTGCCGCTGGCGTACGGGTCGGTCACGGCCGGGCCCACCGTCGTCGCGGCCGCCCCCGCGAGCAGCGGCCGGAAGCCGCCGGCCGGGTCGGCGGAGCAGTCCTGCGGCCCGGCCACCACGTAGGCCGACAGCAGCTCCACCCGGTGGGCCACCAGGTCGTCGGGGTCGAAGCGCATGCGCAGCTCGCGCCGGACGGTGAAGAGCGACGCGCTGTCGAGGCCCGGCCCGGCGGCGGGCCCGCGCACGGTGTAGACGAAGGTGTGGTCGGTGGTGACCTCCAGCACGTCCGGGGACACCTCCTCGAAGCCCAGCGTGCCGCTCACCCGCACCCGGGAGTCGGCCAGGGTCGCGGTCGCCGCGTCGAAGCGGACCAGCCAGCCCGTGGCGGCGTGCTGCCCGTCCCCCGTGGGGCTGGACATGCTGCGGTCGAACTGGGCCAGCAGATCGGGGTCCAGCAGCACGCGCACCGGCCGCGAGGCGGCGCCGCCCAGCACGTCCGGATCCAGCGAGGACTGGACCAGGTAGTCCTTGGCGGTGGCCAGGGCGGTGAGCACCTGGGTCTCGCTGAAGTGCTGGGTGCGGCGCACCGCGGGCAGGGTGATCCCGGCCGCGCCGACGCGGTATTCGGCGGCCGGGCTCTTCGCGTACAGGTCGGCGGGCTTGCCGCCGGTGACGGTCGTGGTGGGGGCCAGCGGGACCACCGTGGCGGTGAGCGGCTGGGCGTGTCCCGGGGGCGGGGGCACGTACGGACTGCTCAGGCCCATGTAGACCGCCACGGCGAAGGCCATGGAGATCAGCAGGACCAGCAGCAGTCCCTGGCGGGCGGCCCGGCCCGGGGTGCCGGTGTGCGGCCGGGGCGCGCCGGAGGACCACAGGGAGCGGCTGCGCACGGCCCTGGCGTGCTCGCCCATGCGTTCCTCGGCGGAGAACTCCTGGAGCCGGGCAGCCCGGACGAAGTCCTCGTCGAACACGACCGAGCGGTACTCGTCCGACCGGTACTCGTCCGACCGGTAGTCGTCCGGCCGGAATTCGTCCTCGCCCCCGCCGATGCCCTCGGGGGTGCCGTCGGGTGGATCTCCTGGCACGGCCATCGCTTCTCCCCGCTGTCCCCGCTTCAGAGAAGCCCCCTGCCCGGATGCGCACCGGAATGCGGACGCGCGTGAGAGGGGTCGTACCTTCAGGGTTGGCGGCCGACGGGGTACGTAAACTCGCCGGACCCGGTCACTTCCGTCAGCGGGGTGCTCGCGGGCGCCGGAGCGGGGTGCGGAGCCGGGTCGGGGTCGCCCGTGGCGCCGCGGTAGACGGCGCTGAAAGCGAGCGTGACCATGCCGACGCCCATCACGACGGCGAGCACCCAGGCGACGGGCCGCAGCCACCGGGAGCGGCCGCGGTAGGGGCGCAGCGAGCCGCCGTACGCTCCGTAGGGGCCGTATCCGTAGCCGTAGCCGTAGTCGCGGCCGGACTCGTCGAGGCCGTAGCCCTCGGGCCCGTAGCCGTACGGAGGGCCCTCGTGACCCTCGAAGGCGTCGTCGTCGGTGGCCCAGCCGCCCGCGACGGCGGCCGCGCGGGCCTCCGCGTCGGCGCGCGCCCGGTCGCCCGCCCGTTGGCGCTCGAGGGCGCTCGGTTCATGGATCTCGGCGTTCCGGACGAAGGCCTCGTCGAACACCACGGAGGCGAAGTCGTGATCCGCGCCTCCGCGGTCGTCGTCGGGCTCCCCGTCGTCCGGGAATGGCTTGCCCCCCACGTCGTCCGGCACAGGGCCAGCCTAGACCTGGGGGGCTGCTTTGGGCAGGGCATGGGCCGAAATCCGGCCACGCGGGGTGCGGGGTGCGACTACCGAACGTGACCGTCGCCGGTGACGATGTACTTGGTGGACGTCAGCTCCGGGAGTCCCATGGGGCCCCTGGCATGCAGCTTCTGGGTGGAGATCCCGATCTCCGCGCCGAACCCGAACTGACCACCGTCGGTGAACCGGGTGGACGCATTCACGGCGACCGTGGTCGAGTCGACCAGCTGGGTGAACCGGCGCGCGGCGGCCTGCGAGGTCGTCACGATGGCCTCGGTGTGACCGGAGGTCCAGCGGCGGATGTGGGCGACGGCGTCGTCGAGGGAGTCCACGACGCCCGCGGCGATGTCGTAGGACAGGTACTCGGCGGCCCAGTCCTCGTCGGTGGCGGGCAGCGCGGTCACCTTGGACTCCTCGGCGTACGAGAGCACCTCGGCGTCACCGTGGACGGTCACCCCGGCGTCCGCGAGGGCGTCCAGCGCCAGCGGGAGGAAGGCGTGGGCGATGTCGCGGTGGACCAGCAGGGTCTCGGCCGAGTTGCAGACGGAGGGCCGCTGCGCCTTGGAGTTGACGAGGATGTTCACCGCCATGGCGAGGTCGGCCTGCGCGTCGACGTAGACGTGGCAGTTGCCGGTGCCGGTCTCGATGACGGGGACGATGGACTCCTCGACGACCGTCTTGATGAGGGAGGCGCCGCCGCGCGGGATGAGGACGTCCACGAGGCCGCGGGCGCGCATCAGCTCGCGGACGGAGTCGCGGCTCTCGCCGGGGACCAGCTGGATCGCGTCGGCGGGCAGGCCCGCGCTCTCGACCGCGTCGCGCAGGATGGCCACGAGGGCGGTGTTCGAGGCGTAGGCGGAGGAGCTGCCGCGGAGCAGGACGGCGTTGCCGGACTTCAGGCAGAGGGCGGCGGCGTCGACGGTGACGTTGGGGCGGGCCTCGTAGATGATGCCGACGACGCCGAGCGGGACGCGGACCTGGCGCAGGTCGATGCCGTTGGGGAGGGTGGAGCCGCGGACGACCTCGCCGACGGGGTCGGGCAGGGCCGCGACGTCGCGGACGTCGGAGGCGATGGCGCGGATGCGGTCCGCGGTGAGGGTGAGGCGGTCCACGACGGTCTCGCTGGTGCCGGAGGCGGTGGCCTTGGCCGTGTCCTGGGCGTTGGCCTCGATGATCTCGGCCGTGCGGGCCTCCAGCGCGTCCGCGATCGCCAGCAGGGCCCTGTCCTTGGCGGACCGCGGGAGGGGGGCGAGGGCGGCTGCCGCCGTCCTGGCTCGGGTGGCTGTGGCGGTGACGGTGCCTGTGGCGTCGTTCAGCGAGGTCATGGGTGCAGGGTAGTCCCCGGGGGCGGGGGGCCGACCGGGGTTCCACCCCGCGAGACGGGGCCGCCGCGCGGGGCCCCTCCCCTGCCCGCCCCTTCCCGGAACCGGGCTCCGCCCGGACCCGCGCCTCAATCGCCGGCGGGGCTGGGGTGTGCCCCCGGGCTCCGCCCGGACCCGGTCCTCAGACGCCGGACGGGCTGGGGTGTGCCCCTCAGTACGGGTGGACGCCCACCGGGTGGGCCGGTGGGGGGCCGTAGCCTTCGGCTACTCGTTGGTGGTAGGTCGCACGGTCGATGACCTCCAGGCCGACGATCTCCCAGGCCGGGAGCTTCGCCGAGGACCGGTGCTCGCCCCACAGCCGCAGGGCCACGGCGGCCGCGTCGTGGAGGTCGCGGGCCTCCTCCCAGTACCGGATCTCCGCGTGGTCGTCGGCGTACCGGCTGGTCAGCAGGAAGGGGTGGTCGTGGGCCAGCTGTTCCAGCCCGCGCCGGACCTCGGACAGCGGAACCGGTTTGCCCGACACGCTCAGCGTGATGTGCCACAGCCGGGAGTCGTCCCGCTCCTCACCGTGAGCGGAAGCCGCCCCGGCGCAGTCGTTCGAGCCGACGCTGGTCAGTGCTCGTCTCACCAGCCGCCTCCTGTCTGCGCGTTCCGCGTGTCCGCCCCTCACAGTTGACCAGTCCCCGACCGACCGCGCGGCGGTTTTGCCCAACATCGGTCGTGCGGTCTCAGTCCTGGAGCAGTACCAGATCGTCCCGGTGGACGACCTCGCGCTCGTACTCCGGCCCCAGCTCGCGCGCCAGTTCCTTCGTCGAGCGGCCCAGCAGCTGCGGCAGTTCCTTCGCGTCGAAGTTGACCAGGCCCCGGGCGACGGCGCGCCCGTGCCCGTCCCGCAGCTCCACCGGGTCCCCCGCGATGAAGTCGCCGCCGACCGACGCGATGCCCGCGGGCAGCAGCGAGCTGCCGCGTTCGGTCACCGCGCGGACCGCGCCGTCGTCCAGGACGAGGTGGCCCTGGGGGGCGGAGGCGTGCTGGAGCCACAGGAGGCGGTCCGTGGAGCGGCGGCCGGTGGCGTGGAAGTGGGTGCCGGTCCCGCCGCCCGCGAGGGCGTCGGCGGCCTGGCTGGCGGAGGTGAGGACCACCGGGATGCCCGCGGCCGCGGCGATCCGCGCGGCCTCGACCTTGGTGACCATGCCTCCGGTGCCCACGCCCGCCTTGCCCGCGCTGCCGATGGTGACGTGCGCGATGTCCTCGGGGCCGCGCACCTCGTCGAGGCGGGTGGTGCCGGGGAGGGCGGGGTCGCCGTCGTAGAGGCCGTCGACGTCGGAGAGCAGGACCAGGAGGTCGGCGCGGACCAGGTGGGCGACGAGGGCGGCCAGCCGGTCGTTGTCGCCGAAGCGGATCTCGTCCGTGGCGACGGTGTCGTTCTCGTTGACGACGGGCAGGGCGCCCATCGCGAGCAGCTGGTCCAGGGTGCGGTAGGCGTTGCGGTAGTGCGCCCGCCTGCTGGTGTCGTCGGTGGTCAGCAGCACCTGGCCGACGCGGACGCCGTAGCGCGCGAAGGAGGCGGTGTAGCGGGCGACGAGGAGGCCCTGGCCGACGCTGGCGGCGGCCTGCTGGCGGGCGAGGTCCTTGGGGCGGCGGCGCAGTCCGAGCGGGGAGAGCCCGGCGGCGATGGCTCCGCTGGAGACCAGCACGATCTCCTTCTCGCCGCCGCTGCGGGCCTTGGCGAGTACGTCGACCAGGGCGTCCACCCGGTCGGCGTCCAGCCCGCCCGCTGCGGTGGTGAGCGAGGAGGAGCCGACCTTGACCACGATCCTGCGGGCGTCGGCCACGCCCTGCCTTGCCGCTGACACGTCTGTCCCCTTGCCCCTTGCCCGATGTACGGGCCTCAATCTACGGGGTGGCCTCCCGGGCGTGCCCGCCGGTTTCAGACCGTGGACGCGGACGAGGCCTCGGGCCGCTGCGGATCGTCGGCGGGGCCGGCCGGGGCGGCCGGGGCGGCCGGGGCCGCGCCGGAACCCGCCGCGGAACCCGCCCCGGGGACCAGGATGCGCCGCGAGAGCACGTAGGTGAAGGGGATCGCGATGACCGCGGCGATCAGCGGCGCGATCTTCTCGTTCGTGCCGACCCAGCTCACCAGGACGAGCAGGCCCACGGACTGGATCACGTAGTTGGTGATGTTCGTCAGCGGGAAGAGCAGGAACTTCTTCCAGGTGGGCTTGGTGCGGTAAGTGAAGTAGGTGTTCATGAAGAACGAGCCGACCATCGCCAGCACGAAGGCCAGGGAGTAGGCGGCGAAGTACGGCATGTAGGGGTGCAGCAGCAGGTACAGCACGAAGAAGGTGCCGGTGTTCACCCCGCCGACGAGGCCGAAGCGCAGGAGCTGGCCGAGCTGGCTCTTCATCGGACGTCCTGCTCCGTGGGGACGGCAGCGGGAGCGACGGTGCGCGGTTCCGCCACGGCGACGCCGTGCGATTCCTTGACGAGGAAGTGCGGGCGGCGCTTGGTCTCGTAGTAGATGCGGCCGATGTACTCGCCGATCAGACCCAGCATGATCATCTGGACGCCGCCGATGCCGACGATGATGGCGACGAGCGTGACGTAACCGGGTGAGTCGACGCCGTTGGTGATCGCCATGACGGTGATCCACAGGGCGTACACGGCGGTCAGGGCGACCAGCGACACGCCCGCCCAGATCCCGATCCGCAGCGGCCGGTTGTTGAAGGAGATCAGGCCGTCCATGCCGTAGTTCAGCAGGGATCCGAGCTTCCACTTCGTCTCGCCGGCCTCGCGCTGGGCGTTGCGGTAGTCGAAGTGGACGGTGTCGAAGCCGATCCAGGAGAAGAGGCCCTTGGAGAAGCGGTTGTACTCGGGCAGCGCGAGCAGCGCGTCCACGGCGGGGCGGGAGAGCAGGCGGAAGTCGCCGACGCCGTCGGTCAGCTCCACGTCGACCCAGCGGTTGATGCCGCGGTAGTAGATCCGGCTCAGGGCGCTGCGCAGCTTCTTGTCGCCCTCGCGGGTGCGGCGGGCGATGACCTGGTCGTGGCCCTGCCGGTAGTGGTCGAGCATGGTGGCGATGAGGTCCGGCGGGTGCTGGAGGTCCGCGTCCATGATCACGACGGCGTCGCCGGTGGCCTCGCGCAGGCCCGCGAGCATGCCGGCCTCCTTGCCGAAGTTGCGGCTGAAGGAGACGTACCGGGTCTGGTCGCCGTGCTCGGCGGCGATCTTGCGGAGCTTGCCGAGGGTGCCGTCGCGGCTGCCGTCGTCGACGTAACAGACCTCGTACTCGACGGGGAGGGCATCCAGGACCCGCCGGATCTCGGCGTCGAAGCTGTCGATGACCGCTTCTTCGTTGTAGCAGGGGACTACTACGGACAGCTTCGTCATGAACACTTCCTGCTGGGTCCGAACGGGTGATTGTCAGCGGCCCGACCCGGCGCACACCTCTTCCTTAGAAGTATGCACGCCGTCGGACGGCCTGCCTGAGCTGCCTGCGGTACACGGTAGCTTTGACCGGCGGGGGGTCCCTCCGGACGGAGTCCGGGGGCGGAACGGAACAACAAGATCGAGGTGCACGTGCCTGACGTCTCCGTGGTCGTCATCGTCTACAACGACGCAGAGCGTCTGCCGACAGCGGTGCGGTCGGTTCTGGACCAGACTCTCAACGGGGTCGAAGTCGTGATCGTCGACGACTGCAGCAAGGACCGGTCCTTCGGGATCGCCAAGGAACTGGAAGCGGCCCATCCGGGCCGGGTCCGGGCCTTCCAGCTGCCCGAGAACAGCGGCGGCTGCGGCGCCCCGCGCAATCACGGCATCCGGCAGGCGACCGGTACCTACGTCATGTTCCTGGACAGCGACGACGTGCTCGAGCGCAACGCCTGCCGGAACATGCTCGACGCCGCCGAGCGGACCGGTTCCGACCTGGTCGCCGGCATGTGCGTCCGGGTCCACCTGGACAACCGGTTCGGCAAGACGACCGAGTGGTACCCCTGGATCTACTCCCGCACCCGCACGCTGGAGTCGATCACCGAGTACCCGGACCTGCTCGTCTACGACACCCTCTCGACGAACAAGTGCTACCGCCGCGCGTTCCTGCTGGAGCAGGGGCTGGAGTTCCCGGTCGGGATCCACTACGAGGACCTGCTCTTCTCGGCGCAGGCGTACGTCGCGGCCCGCCGGATCACGCTGATCCCCAACCAGGTCTACTTCTGGAACGTGGTCGAGAAGGCCGCGGCCAAGTCGATCAGCAACCGGCGCCACGAGATCGCGAACTTCGTCCACCGGATGGAGATCCACCGCCGGGTCGACGAGCTGCTCGCGAGCAAGGGCCACGACCAGATCAAGTCCGCCAAGGACGCCAAGTTCCTCAAGCACGACCTCGTGCTGCACCTGCGCGACCTGCGGCTGCTGGACGATGACTACCGCCAGGAGTTCGCGCGCCTGGCCAACGGCTACCTCGCGGGCATCGACCCGGCCGCGTACGAGCACGTCACCGCCCTCCAGGCGATCTGCGCGTACCTGCTCGGCAAGGAGGACTGGGACAACCTGCTCCCGGCCGCCGACGCGATGACCAACAAGGGGCGGCTGTGCTCCCCCCTCGCCGAGCGCGACGGGCGCGTCTACTGGTGCGCCGAGCACCTCGACGACGCCGAGGGCCGCCGGATACTGGACGTCACCGAGGAGGGCTTCCACACCACCCCCCTCACCTCCCTCACCCTGGGCAACCGGCTCACCTCGTACGAGGACGACGGCCGCGGGACGGTCACCATGTCCGGCGCCGTCGTGAACCCGCTCGGCCGGATCGGTCCCGACGTGGAGCTGAGCGCCGAGCTGGAGTTCCGGGCCCGGCGGCAGATCGGGGTGCGGTCCTTCCGCTTCCCGGTGGCAACCGTGCGCCACGCCGGTGACACGATCGAGTGGACCGTCACGGCCGACATCGGCTCGACCGTGCGCCCGCTCGGCATCATCGACGCCGTCTGGGACGTCCGGCTCAAGATGAAGGCCGGCAAGGACCGCATCTCCACGCGCGTCTCGACCGGCAGTTTGGACCTGGACTCGGCGACCGCCCTGCGCGTGCGCCCCCGGCTGACCCGGCTGGTCTCCGACCGCTTCGAGCCGGAGATCACCAAGAAGGGCAACCTCTCCTACGTCCTGACCGCCGCGGGCCCCGCCGCCGTCCGCACCCAGAGCCTGATCAACAACGCCATACACGGCAAGGCCGCCGGCGTGGTCAAGCGCGGACTGCGCAAGGCACTGCGGGCCCGGCGCAACCTCGGTTCGGGCGAGCAGAAGGTGAAGGTCTACCACGAGGTCTTCTCGAAGCTGCCCGTAAAGAAGGGCACGGTCGTCTTCGAGAGCCACATGGGCAAGCAGTACAGCGACAGCCCCAAGGCGATCTACGAGGAGATGGTCCGCCAGGGCGTCGCCTTCGAGGCGGTGTGGTCCTACGCGGGCGCCCGCCCGACCGGCTTCCCCAAGGAGGCCACCCTGGTCAGGCGCTGGAGCTGGCCGTACCTGCGGGCGCTGGCCCAGGCCGAGTTCTGGATCGACAACCAGGGCTTCCCGCTGGCGCTGGCCAAGCGCCCGGGGACGACGTACATCCAGACCTGGCACGGCTCCGCCCTCAAGCGGATGGGCTTCCACGAGCCGCGCACCAAGGCGCAGGGGCGCGCGGGGCAGGACAAGTTCCAGAAGGCGGTGGACCGCTTCGACCACTTCCTGATCCGCTCGGAGCACGACACCCGCACCCTCGCCAAGGGCTTCCGGCTGCGCGACGAGGTCCTGCTGCGCACCGGTTACCCGCGCAACGACGCCCTGGTCGCGGCGCACCGCGCCGAGGCGGACAGCGGGGAGCGGGTGCGCGGGCCGCTCGCCGCGGAGCTGGGCATCGACCCGGCGAAGAAGGTGCTGCTGTACGCGCCGACCTTCCGGGCGACCGCGGAGGGCGCGGTGGAGGGCTTCGCGTTCCCCTTCGACGTGGAGGAGTTCGCGGACCGGCTCGGCGACCGCTTCACGCTGCTGGTGCGCACGCACTACCTCAACAGCGTGTCGCTGCCGCCGTCGGTGGCGGGCCGGGTGATCGACGTGTCCCGCAGGCACGACATCACCCCGCTGCTGGAACTGGCCGACGGGCTGATCACCGACTACTCGTCCGTGATGTTCGACTACGCCGTCCTCGACCGGCCGATGCTGTTCTTCGCCTACGACTACGAGAAGTACTCGACGGACATCCGCGGGACGTACTTCGACCTGAAGGAGAAGGCCCCGGGCCCGGTCGTGGCCACGGCGGACGAACTCCTGCAGGCACTGGCCGCCTTCGAGGAGGCGGACGGCAAGTACGCGGAGTCACGCGCCCGTTTCCTCGCCGAGTTCGGTGAGTACGACCGCGGGGACGCGGCCCGCCAGATCGTCGAGAAGTTCTTCACCAGGGGTGGCAAGTGAGCGAGCAGAGCGCCGGTTCGGTGGCGGCCGACGGGCGGGACGTCTTCATCGTCTCCAACAGCGTGGACGAGCTGGGCGGGGTGACCACCTGGTCGCACCAGATGGCCCGGCTCCTGACCGACCGCGGCCACCGGGTGCACGTCATCGGCATCGCCCCGGTCGCCGAGGAGATCCGCCAGCACTTTCCGGCGGACCTCCCCTACGCCACGAGCACCCTGTACGACGCCCACCCGCCGGCGGCCCGCCGGCTGCACGGCATCAAGGGGCGCCTCAACGCGCCCGAGCGGCGTCGGCAGGCGGCCCGCCGGGCCGGGATGCGGGCGAAGGCCGAGCAGCTGAGCGCGCTGTTCCGGGCGGCCCGCCCGGGCGCCGTCGTGATCGTCACCCAGGTCTGGGCGATGGAGTGGGTGGGGCTCAGCGACACCAAGGGGCTCACCGTCATCGGGATGAGCCACGAGTCCTTCGAGGCCAGCCACAAGTCCACCCGCGCGGCCCGGGTCCGGCGCCACTACCGCGACGTGGACCGGATGCTGGTGCTGACCCCCGAGGACGCGGACCTCTGGATCCGGTCCGGGATGCAGAACGTCGGCAGCATGCCCAACCCGCTGCCGTTCATGCCGGACTCCCCCGCGCCGCGCACCGAGAAGGTCGTCGCCTGCGTGGGCCGCCTCGCCGACGAGAAGGGCGTCGACCTGCTGCTCGACGCCTGGGCGGACGCCGTCCCGCAGCACCCCGACTGGACCCTGCGGATCTACGGCGCGGGCGTGGACGCGGCGATGCTGCGCGAGCGCTGCACCTCGCTCGGCCTGGACGACTCGGTCGAGTGGATGGGCAGCACGGACGACGTGCTGGGCGCGCTGCGCGGGGCCTCGGTGTTCGCGCAGGCCTCGCGGGCCGAGGGGTTCCCGATCACCCTGCTGGAAGCGATGGCGGCGGGCGTGCCCTGCGCGGCCTTCGACTGCGCGCCGGGCGTGCGGGCGATCGTCACCCACGGGGAGGACGGGCTGCTCGCGCGGCTCGGCAACACCATGGAGCTGGCCGGGCACCTGCGCCTGCTGATGGCGGACAAGGAGCTGCGCGACCGGATGGGCGACGCCGCCTTCCAGAGCGTGCGCCGCTATTCCAGCGCCGAGATCACCGACCGGTGGGAGCACCTGTTCGCGTTCCTGGAGCGCTGACCGGCCCGCGGTACGACGAAGCCGCCCGCCCCGGTGCTGGAGACCGGGGCGGGCGGCTTCGTGCGTGGCGAGGCCTGGCGTGCTCAGGCCTTGCGGTTGGCTTCCCAGCCCGCCCACGCCGAAGTGATCATCTCCCGGACGTCGTGGCGGGCCTTCCAGCCCAGCTCCGCCGCGATGCGCTCGGCCGAGGCGACGACCTTCGCCGGGTCGCCGGGGCGGCGCGGGGTGACGACGGGCGCGATGTCGTGCCCCGTGTTCTCGTTCAGCAGGCGGACCATCTCCCGTACGGAGACGCCCTCGCCGCGCCCGATGTTGACGGTGAGGTCCTGGTACTCGCCCCGCGCGGCCCATTCGGCGAGCTTGCGCGCGGCTACGAGGTGGGCGTCGGCGAGGTCCTCGACGTGGATGTAGTCGCGGATGCAGGTGCCGTCCGGGGTCGGGTAGTCGTCACCGAAGATCCGGGCGCCCTCACCGGCGTCGTAGCGCTCGAAGACCATCGGGACCAGGTTGTAGACGCCGGTGTCGGCGAGCTCGGGGGTGGCCGCGCCCGCCACGTTGAAGTAGCGCAGGCAGGCGGTGGAGATGCCGTGGGCCTTGCCCGCCGCGCGGACCAGCCACTCTCCGGCGAGCTTGGTCTCGCCGTACGGGCTCAGCGGCGCGCACGGGGTCTCCTCGGTGACCAGGTCCACGTCGGGCATGCCGTACACGGAGGCGGAGGAGGAGAAGAGGAAGCTGCGGATCCCGGCGGCGGCGACCGCTTCCAGCAGGACCGTGAGGCCCTGGACGTTCTCGTGGTAGTAGTACGTCGGCTTCTCGACGGACTCGCCGACCTGCTTCTTGCCCGCCAGGTGGACCACGCCGGTGATGGCGTACTGCTGGAAGGTCTCGTCGAGGACGAGGCGGTCCAGGACCGAGCCGATCACCAGGGGAACGCCCTCCGGGACGCGGTCGGCGTTGCCCGTGGAGAGGTCGTCCAGGACGACGACCTCCTCACCGGCCAGCAGCATCGCGCGGACGACGTGTGCGCCGATGTAACCGGCGCCTCCGGTGATCAGAAAGGTCATGCGTATTCTCCCGAGCTCTAGCGTGACCGGCGGCCCGGACGGGCGCGGTCGAGGCGGTTGCGTACGAAGGTGGCGGCGCCCTCCGCGCCGGGTGCGAGCCGCAGCGCGAGCGATCCGGCGGCCGTGCGGTAGGGCTGCGTCAGCAGAACACCGTACCGGCCGCTGAGCAGTGCGCGGCGCCGCAGCAGATCGCCGAGCGGGCGCAGGGAGGTGAGCAGGGAGCTGCCGTCCGCGCAGTCCACGCTCACGCGCACGTCCCATGCCTGGATCCCGCGCAGGCCGCGGCGGCGGCCGGTGGCGGCCAGTGCGGCGAGCCGGAAGGGCAGCTCGGCGCTCCAGCCGTCCGCGCCGTCGGGGCGCAGCTCGACGGCCGGGACCACGACCGGTTCGCCGCCCGCGCGCGGGACGAAGCGCAGCTGCGCGGTGCGGGGCGCGGCCTCGGCGAGGCGCCCGTACAGGTCGTGGACACGGAGGAAAAGACGCGCTCCGCCGCCGGCCGGTTCCGCGTCGACGGTCACGGGGAGCTCGGCGACGGGCAGCTCGGCGAGCCCGTCGAGGACGGCGGGGGTCTCCTCGCTCCACACCGGGGTGCCGTCGGCGCGCCGGGCGTACGGCGGCAGCAGCCGCGGCGGTTCGGCGGCGAAGCGGGTCAGGCGCCGGATGTCGGCGGGCGGGGTGGGGGTGGCGCGCAGCACCCGCACGATCCAGCGGGCGCGGGCACCGGCCGCCTCGACGGCGGCCTCGTCGAACCCGGCGACGTAGTCCCTGGTCAGGGTCCACCAGGCGGCCTGGTAGTCGGGGTCGGTGCCCAGCTCCCGCAGGTACATCCGCAGGTCGTACTCCAGGAACTTGACCTGGCAGGCGAGGCCGAGGGCGGGATCGGCGGCGGTGATGATCCCGGCCGCGGTGCGGTGGGCCTCGACGCGGGCGGCCCAGTTCCCGACGTCCTTGCGGTCCAGGGAGATCGACACCCGGGCGGCGGCGCGGCGCACGTGCCAGACGTAGACCAGGTCGGGGACGACCGCGATGCGGGGGGCGGCGGCCAGGACGCGGGCGGTGAAGACGAAGTCCTCGTAGACGAAGCGGCCGTCGGGGAAGCGGATCCCGTGCTTGTCGAGGAAGGACCGCTCGTACAGCTTGTTGACGCACAGGGTGTCGCGGACCAGCCCGGGCTCGTCCGCGGGCCGCTCGATCACCTCGCCGGGGGTGTAGAGCCCGGGCATCCAGGGCACGTCGTGGCCCTGCGGCAGCTCGCGCCGTACGCACGCGCCGACGGTGACGGGCGCGCGGTGCTCCTCGGCGGCGCGCACGAGGGCCTCGACGGCTCCCGGGGGCAGCACGTCGTCGCTGTCGAGGAAGAGGACGTACGGCTCGGTCGCGGCCGCGATCCCGTCGTTGCGGGGCGTGCCGCAGCCCCCGCTGTTCCCGGTGCGGTGCACGACCTTGAGGCGCGGGTGTACGGCGGCCAGCTCGTCCAGCACCCTGGCGGTGCCATCGGCGGACGCGTCGTCGACCGCGATGACCTCGCCCACCAGGGGGCCCTGGGCGAGGGCCGAGGTGACGGCTTCGCCCACGAGCGCGGCGTCGTTGTACGCGATCACCACGACGGAGACGCGGGGAGTGTTGCTGCTGCTCACCCAAGGATCCTATGGGACGTCCGGGTCGCGGAGACCGGTACCGGTCCACTCCGTGCGAAAGCCCCCGCAAAGGTCCCTGGGGGACCTCGGCGGGGGCTCTCGGCGCACGGGCGTCAACCGCGGTCGCGCGACGCGGTCACGCGACCCCGTGACGCGGCGCTGCTACGCGCCGGTCTGGTTCTGGCGGAACTGGTCGTACTCCTGCTGCGCCACGTCGCCGCGCTCGGCTTCCTTGTCACGGCGACGGGTCGTCGCGGGACGCGGGGCGTCCAGGCGGTGGTCCTCGCCACGGCGGCCCAGCATCTCGGCGCCGGCCATCATGGTCGGCTCCCAGTCGAAGACGACCGCGTTCTCGTCGGAGCCGATCGCCACGCCGTCACCGGCGCGGGCGCCGGCCTTGCGCAGCGCGTCCTCGACGCCGAGGCGGTTGAGGCGGTCGGCGAGGTAGCCGACGGCCTCGTCGTTGTTGAAGTCGGTCTGGCGGACCCAGCGCTCGGGCTTCTCGCCGCGGACCTTGTAGACGTCCTCGACCTCGTCGTAGGTGATGGTGAAGCCGGAGTCGTCCACGGCCTTCGGACGGATGACGATGCGGGTCGCCTCCTCCTTCGGCTTGCGGGCGCGCGCCTTGGCGATGACCCCGGCGAGGAAGTAGGAGAGCTCCTTGAGGCCGGTGCGGGCGACCGCGGAGACCTCGAAGACCTTGTAGCCGCGGGCCTCCAGGTCCGGGCGGACCATCTCCGCGAGGTCCTGGCCGTCCGGGATGTCGACCTTGTTCAGGACGACGAGGCGCGGGCGCTTCTCCAGGCCGCCGCCGTAGAGCTTGAGCTCGTTCTCGATGGCGTCGAGGTCGGCCAGCGGGTCGCGGTCGGACTCCAGGGTGGCGGTGTCCAGGACGTGCACCAGGATCGAGCAGCGCTCGACGTGGCGCAGGAACTCCAGGCCGAGGCCCTTGCCCTGGCTGGCGCCGGGGATGAGGCCCGGGACGTCGGCGATGGTGTAGACCGTCGAGCCCGCGGTGACCACGCCGAGGTTCGGGACCAGGGTGGTGAAGGGGTAGTCGGCGATCTTCGGCTTGGCCGCGGAGAGCACCGAGATGAGCGAGGACTTGCCGGCGCTCGGGAAGCCGACGAGCGCCACGTCGGCGACGGTCTTCAGCTCGAGGATGACGTCGCCGCCCGTGCCGGGTACGCCGAGCAGGGCGAAGCCGGGCGCCTTGCGGCGGGCGGAGGACAGCGCGGCGTTGCCGAGACCACCGCGGCCGCCCTCGGCGGCGACGTAGGTGGTGCCCTGGCCGACCATGTCGGCGAGGACGTTGCCCTCCTTGTCGAGGACGACGGTGCCGTCCGGGACGGGCAGGACGATGTCCTGGCCGTCCTTGCCGGAGCGGTTGTCGCCGGCGCCGGGCTGGCCGTTGGTGGCCTTGCGGTGGGGGCTGTGGTGGTAGTCCAGCAGGGTGGTGACCGCCTGGTCCACCACGAGGATGACGTCACCGCCACGGCCGCCGTTGCCGCCGTCGGGTCCGCCGAGCGGCTTGAACTTCTCCCGGTGAACGGAGGCGCAGCCGTGGCCCCCGTTACCCGCGGCGACGTGCAGCTCGACGCGGTCCACGAAGGTGGTCATGGGTGTTCCTCCAGATACATACGGGAATGTCCCGGGCAGGCCTTGCTGCCCATTAAACGTGTCTATGTGACAACGCGCCGAGGGCGGACCTCTCTTCCCGGCTTTCGCCGGGAAGAGCTGAGATCCGCCCTCGGGAAGTTACGTACGCGAGATCAGCAGGAGCTGATTCAGGCGGCCGGAACGATGTTGACGACCTTGCGGCCGCGGTGGGTGCCGAACTCGACGGCACCGGCCTGCAGCGCGAACAGCGTGTCGTCGCCGCCACGGCCCACGCCCGAACCCGGGTGGAAGTGGGTGCCGCGCTGGCGGACGAGGATCTCACCAGCGGAAACGACCTGACCGCCGAAGCGCTTCACGCCGAGCCGCTGAGCATTGGAGTCGCGCCCGTTCCGGGTGGAAGATGCGCCCTTCTTGTGTGCCATGTCTCAGTCCCTCTTACTTCGCAGCCGCGGGGATACCGGTGACCTTGATCGCCGTGTACTGCTGGCGGTGACCCTGGCGACGGCGGTAGCCGGTCTTGTTCTTGTACCGCAGGATGTCGATCTTGGCGCCCTTGTGGTGATCCACAATCTCAGCCGTGACCTTGATGCCGGCCAGGACCCACGGGTCGCTGGTAACGGCTTCGCCGTCGACGACGAGCAGGGTCGAGAGCTCGACCGTGTCGCCAACCTTGGCAGTGGGAATCTTGTCAACTTCAACGATGTCGCCGACAGCAACCTTGTGCTGGCGACCACCGCTGCGCACGATGGCGTACACGCGGATCTCTCTCTCACTCGGGGCGGATGCTCCTGAAGCCAGCCGTTCAGGCGGGCACCATCACGAAGACGGGCCCACGCGGATCCGGATTGGACGAGCGGCCTCTCCCAGTGCGACGCATGCGCGTACGCGGCGGGAGGGAGGTGCTCAGGAGCGCGGCGTGTCCTGAGACACGCCGACGGTCTAGGTTACGGGGCCCTCGTTCGAGGGTCAAACCGGGCCCCGCACGGCCGTGGGCCCCGCCGTTCGGCGGGGCCCACGGACCGGGTGTGGATCAGGCTTCGGTGGCCGGAGCCGAGACGGACGGGAGCGACTGCTGCTCCGCCGCCGCGGTCTTCTTCGTCGCCGCCTTCTTCACGGTCTTCTTGGCGGTCGCCTTCTTCGCGACCGTCTTCTTGGCAGCCGTCGCCGTCTTCTTGGCGGCGGTCGCCTTCTTGGCCGGGGCCTTCTTGGCGGCCGTCTTGCGGACCGCCTTCTTGGCCGGCGCGGGCGCCTCGGCCTCGGGGACCTCGGCGTCGGGCTCGGCCTCGGCGGCCGGGGCCTCCTCGGCCACGGGGGCCTCGACCACGACGATCGCGGCGTCCGCCGAACCGGCCGGCGAACCGGCGGGCGCGGTGGCCTTGCGGGTCGCCCGGCGGCGCGGACGCGCCGGAGCGGCGTCCGCGGCCTCCACGGCGGGAGCGGCCTCCACGACCGGCTCCGGCTCCACGACGGGCTCCGGGGCGACTTCCACGACGGGCTCCGGCGCGGGGGCCTCCTGGACGGCCTCGGCCGTCTTGGGGGCGCCCGCCGGGGCGGTGGCCTTACGGGTGGCGCGGCGGCGGGTACGACCCTGCGGGGCCGCCTCCTCGACCGGCTCGGCCACGGCTTCGGCGACCGGGGCGGCGACGGCGGCCGGGGTCACCGGCTCCGCCTCGGCGACGGCCGGAGCGACCGGCTCGGCGACGGGAACGACGACCGGCTCGGCGACCGGCTCGGCGACCGGCTCGGCCACGGCCTCGGCCGCGCGGGCCGGAGCCTGGGCTCCGCCGCGCGGGGCGCCCGCCGGAGCGGTCGCCTTGCGGGTGGCGCGGCGGCGGTTGCGGCGGCCGCTGATGCCCGCCGCTGCCTCGGCCTCGCCCGGGCTGCTGTACAGCTCCTCGTCGGGGACGAAGGACGGCTCCGGCAGGGCGCGCGGCGCGGCGGCCTCGGCCGCCACCTCCGCCTCGGTCTCCACCAGCTCGACCTCGAGGTCACCCTCGGCCTCGGTGTCGACGTACTGCTCGTGCTCGTGGTCGTGCTCCGTGGTCCGGCCCGCACGCTTCTTGGCGCGCTTGCCGTTGCCGCCGCCACCGATGGCCGTCGGCTGCTCCATGTGCACGATCACGCCGCGGCCGTTGCAGTGGACGCAGGTCTCGGAGAAGGACTCCAGCAGACCCTGGCCCACCCGCTTGCGGGTCATCTGCACCAGGCCCAGCGAGGTGACCTCGGCGACCTGGTGCTTCGTACGGTCGCGGCCCAGGCACTCCAGCATGCGCCGCAGGACCAGGTCGCGGTTGGACTCCAGGACCATGTCGATGAAGTCGATGACGACGATGCCGCCCAGGTCGCGCAGCCGCAGCTGGCGCACGATCTCCTCGGCCGCCTCCAGGTTGTTCCTGGTGACGGTCTCTTCGAGGTTGCCGCCCTGACCGGTGAACTTGCCGGTGTTGACGTCGATGACGATCATCGCTTCGGTCTTGTCGATCACCAGGGAGCCGCCCGAGGGCAGCCACACCTTGCGGTCGAGCGCCTTGGCGAGCTGCTCGTCGATCCGGTACGTCGCGAAGACGTCGACCTCGGAGGTCCAGCGCGAGAGCCGGCCCGCCAGGTCGGGGGCCACGTGGTTCACGTAGCCGTGGATGGTCTCCCAGGCGCTGTCACCGCTGACGATGACCTTCGAGAAGTCCTCGTTGAAGATGTCGCGGACGACGCGGACGGTCATGTCCGGCTCGCCGTAGAGCAGGCTCGGCGAAGAGGTCGAGATCTGCTTCGACTTCTTCTGGATGTCCTCCCACTGCGCCTGCAGGCGCTCGACGTCGCGGCGCAGCTCGTCCTCGCTCGCACCCTCGGCGGCGGTGCGCACGATGACGCCCGCGTCCTCGGGGACGATCTTCTTGAGGATGGTCTTCAGACGCGCGCGCTCGGTGTCGGGCAGCTTGCGGCTGATGCCGGTCATCGAGCCCTCGGGCACGTAGACCAGGTAGCGGCCGGGCAGCGAGACCTGGCTGGTCAGGCGGGCGCCCTTGTGGCCGATCGGGTCCTTGGTGACCTGCACCAGGACCGACTGGCCGGACTTGAGGGCGGCCTCGATGCGGCGCGGGCCGTGGGCCATGCCCAGGGCCTCGAAGTTGACCTCACCGGCGTACAGGACCGCGTTGCGGCCCTTGCCGATGTCGATGAAGGCGGCCTCCATGGACGGCAGCACGTTCTGGACCTTGCCCAGGTAGACGTTGCCGACGTACGAGGTGGCTTCTTCCTTGTTGACGTAGTGCTCGACGAGCACGTTGTCCTCGAGGACACCGATCTGGGTGCGCTCGCCGCTCTGGCGGACGACCATCACGCGCTCGACGGCCTCGCGGCGGGCCAGGAACTCGGCCTCGGTGATGATCGGGACGCGGCGGCGGCCCTGCTCGCGGCCTTCGCGGCGGCGCTGCTTCTTGGCCTCCAGGCGGGTCGAGCCCTTGATGGACTGGACCTCGTCGGAGGAGGTGGACTCGCTGCGCTCGCGGGCCGGGCGGGGCTCGCGGACCTTGACGACCGTGCGTACGCCGTCCTCGTCGCCCGCGTCGCCCTCGGCGCCGGAGTCACCGCTGCGGCGGCGACGGCGACGGCGGCGACGGCTGGAGCTCGAGCCGGCCGGGCCGTTCTCCTCGTCGTCGGACTCGTCGTCCTCGTCGGACTCCTGCTCGGCGGCGGCCTCGTCGCCTTCCTCGGACTCCTCCTCGGCGGACTCGTCGAGGTCGACGGACTCACCGCGGCGGCGGCGACGGCCACCCCGGCGGCGGCGGCGCGACGGGCGGTCGCCCGACTCGTCGTTCTCGTCGTCCTCCAGCTCGGCGGCCTCGGGCTCCTCGTCCAGGACGGACTCGACGGAGATCGGGGCGCCGGCTGGGGCTGCGGCGGGGGCGGAGACGGGCTCGGCGGCCTGCTCGGGCGCCGCGGCGCCACCACGGCGGCGACGGCGACGGCCGGCGGGAACGGCGGGGGCCGCGACCGGAGCGGCGGCCTCGGCCTCGAACTCGATCTCTTCCTCGTCCTCGTCGACCTCGTCGGCGACGACGCGCGCGGCGGCGGCGGCCATGGCGGCGGTCTCGGGGGTCTGGAACATCGGCTCGGCGAACACCGGCGCCTGGAACATGGCGACGGCGGGGCGCGCGGCGCGGCGGCCGCGCGGCTCGGCGGCCGGGGCGGCCGCGGGCTGCGGGGCGGCGGCGGCCGGAGCGGAGGAACGGGTGGCGCGGCGGCGCGTGGCGCGGCCCTTCGGGGAGTCCACTGCGTCGGCGACCGTCACGGCGGCCTTCGCGGCGGCTTCCTTGGGCTGCTCGACCGGCTCGGCGACGGCCTGCGGGGCGGCGGCCTGCGGGGCAGCGGCCTCGGCGGCCGGGGCGGCGACGGCGCGGGTGGCACGGCGACGGGCACGCGGCGCGGGAGCGGCGTCCTCGACGGGTGCCGCGACCGGCTCGGCGACCGGCTCGGCGGCCGGAGCCTCGACGACCGGCGCGGCGGCTTCGGCGGCGGGG